>JAUNTV010000016.1 GCA_030538515.1 Paracoccus sp. (in: a-proteobacteria) | reverse complement strand
CAGCGTGGCCGACATGCGCTGGTCCTGCATATGGGCCAGTTCTTCGTAATCGCGCGCGATCGCTTCCAGTGTTTCAAGAACCTGCGGCTTGAGGCTGGCCTCCATCGCGGCCAGCGACAGGTTGGCGCCGTCATCCTCGTCATCATCATCGGCGGGGATCGGGTTGCCGTCGGCGTCGGTTTCCTGCTCGCGCTCGCGGCTGGCGGGCGAGGTTTCTGACGTGCCGGTGGTCAGCTCTTCTTCGCCATCATCGTCCATGGACTGGCCAAAGGTCGTCTCAAGGTCGATGACATCGCGCAGCAGGATGTCCTCGTCCAGAAGCTCCTGGCGCCACATGGTGATGGCCTTGAAGGTCAGCGGGCTTTCGCACAGGCCCGCGATCATGGTGTTGCGCCCGGCCTCGATCCGCTTGGCGATGGCGATCTCGCCCTCGCGCGACAGCAATTCGACGCTGCCCATCTCGCGCAGATACATGCGCACAGGATCGTCGGTGCGGTCGAGCTTTTCAGTCTCGGCCGTGGCGACCGTGACCTCGCGCGAGGTCGAGGCCGGAACGACCTCGCCGCCCTCGCCATCCTCGCCCTCTTCTTCGTTCTCGACGACCTGGATGCCCATTTCGGACAGCATCGACATCACGTCCTCGATCTGGTCGGAACTGACCTGCTCGGGCGGCAGCACGTTATTGAGCTGGTCATAGGTGATGTAGCCGCGCTCTCGCGCCTCGGCGATCATTTTCTTGACCGCCGCCTGAGAGATGTCGAGCGAGTGATCGTTGTCCTGGCTGTCGTCGCGGGATGTATCGTCGTCCTTGGCGGCCATGGGCGTCCTGTCAGCGTAGTGATTCGGAAAAGCCCGAATCATGTGGGGATGCGGATCGTTTTAGACAAGATGTGCGCGGGGTTCAAAGCCAAGCCGCGCGCGGGGTGATTCGCACGGATGCGCCGGTCCGGGTCACGGCCCGTTTCCGCCGCGTTTGATATCCGCATAAGAGGCAAGCCGGGCCGACAGCGCGTCGCGGTCCTCGTTCAGATCCGCACTGTCGTGCAGCTGGGGATGCTCGGCGCGGTGACGGGCGCGGGCCGATTCGCTCATCCGCCAGGTCAGACCCTCGTCGACGAGACCCTGGATTTCGGCCTCGGCGCGGGCAAGCTCGGACAATGCGGCGCGGCGGGCCTCGATCTTGTCAAAAACATTGCCCAGCACCGCCCCGGCCTTTTCGTCATCCGCGTTCTGATGCAAAAGCGGCAGGCTGCGGACATAGCCGTCTTGCATGATCCGGCCAAGTGCCGCCTGCCCCTGCGGGCTGTCCGTGCCGCACAGCAGATCATGGCACAGCGCCGCGCGGTCGGGATCAGACGGCGCCAGCAGCTCCAGCCGGGACTGAACCTGTGCCGAAAGGCCGGGGTAACGGGCACAGATCGCCAGTGCCATCGCCTCAAGCATCTGATCGCCGCCGTCATGCTGGCCAAGCGGCGTGGCGCGGGTCTGGGCGAGCGGCGCGGCATCGGCCCATAGCGGGCCTTGCCCGCGTCTTTCGCGCCGGCCCGGTGTCAGGCGCCCTGCCCCGCGCCGGCCACCGAACAGCGCATAGCGGCGCTCTTTCAGGGCCGCGGTATAGTGGTTGCGCGTCGCCTCGTCGGGGATCAGCGCGATGGCCTTGCGCAGTGCGCCGTCCAGTGCCGCGCGGCGCTCGGGGCTGTCGAAATCGCGCGCCTCGGTCTCGCGCTCCCACAAAAGGTCGACCAGCGGGCGGGCGCCGTCCAGCACGGCCCGGATCGCCGCCGGTCCCTGCGCGCGCAGCAGATCATCAGGATCCTGCCCGGCGGGCAGCACCGCAAAGCGCAGCGCCTGCCCCGGACCGGTCATCGGCAGCGCCAGATCAATCAGCCGCCGCGCCGCGCGCTGACCCGCCGCATCGCCGTCCAGCATGATCACCGGCTCGGGCGAGACGCGCCACATCAGGCGCAGCTGGTCCTCGGTGATCGCGGTGCCAAGCGGGGCGACCGCGCCCGCGAACCCGGCCAGCGACAGCGCGATGACATCCATATAGCCCTCGGCCACGATCAGGGGGGCGCCCCCGGCGACGGCCTTGCGCGCGGGGCCGAGGTTGTAAAGGTTGCGCCCCTTGTCAAAGAGCGGGGTTTCAGGGCTGTTGAGATATTTCGCCCGTGCATTGGGGTCCATGGCGCGGCCGCCAAAGGCGATGGCGCGGCCACGTGCGTCGCGTATGGGAAAGATGATCCGCCCGCGAAAGCGGTCAAAGGCCGCGCCGCCATGATCGGGACGCGCCGCCAGACCGGCCTCGACGATCACATCCTCGGGCGTGCCCTTGTCGCGCAGCGCGGCCGTCAGCCCCTGCCGGGCATCGGGGGCAAAGCCGATCTCGAAACGGTCGATCCCGGCCTGATCCAGCCCGCGCCGGGCGAGATAGTCGCGCGCATCAGCCCCCTGCCCGCTGGCAAGCTGCATCCGGTAATGGCGGGTCGCGGCCTCCATCGCATCGACCAGCAGACTGCGGCGGTCGGCGCGCTGCCGGTCGGCGGGGTCGCGCTCGGGCATGCTCAGCCCTGCTTCGGCGGCAAGGACGCGCACCGCCTCGATAAACTCCAGCCCTTCGGATTCGCGCAGGAATGTCAGCGCGTCACCCTTGGCGTGGCAGCCAAAGCAGTAATAAAACCCCTTTTGATCATCGACATGGAAGGATGCGGTCTTTTCGCCGTGAAACGGACAGGGCGCCCACCAATCGCCCTTGGCCTGGTTCGAGCGTTTCAGATCCCATGTCACCTTGCGCCCGACGATCCGGCTGACCGGGACGCGGGCACGCAGCTCATCCAGAAAGGTGGGCGGAATCGACATGGGGGCAATATCGGGGCGCGAGGGCACCGCGACAAGGGGGGAGAGATGCGCGCGCGCCGTCAGGCGGGCATAGTGGCCCGAAACACGTTATCTGTGTAGCCCGGTGAGACATGCGCGCGCCTAAGGCCGGTATCAACACTATCGCTGATCTCGGCAGGGTGATGGGTGAGATATGCGTGCGCGCGTAAAGGGGGCGTCGCCTTGGGCAGATGCGGCCAAGTGGACCACAGGTGAGATATGCACGCGCGCATAGGGGGACGGGCCTCGGGCGGCAATGCGAGCAGGTGACTGCGGGTGAGACATGCGCGCGCGCAAGGGGAGCGGGTGGCCTCCTTTGGTGGTCATGGCCAAGGGGCGGCGGGCCGGACACAGGGGGCGGATACGGTGGGCCGGATGCGGGGACGAACACCGGGGCCGGATACGGCGGCCGGGATGCAGGGGGCCGGACGGTATCGGGCGCCATCTGCCTGCCCCTGCCCGCTCAGCCGGTGGCACCGACCGCCCCGCGCGTCAGCACCGAATAATGCGCCCTGAGCGCGGCACGGTCCAGCCGTCCGCCGGCGCGATACCAGTTCGTCACCCCGGTCAGCATCGCGATCAGCGCCATCACCGCCAGCCGGGTATCGGCAATGCGCATCACCCCTTCGGCCACCCCGGCATCAAGGATCATATGCAGCGCATCCTCGTATCGCCGGCGCAGCGCGGTGATCTCTGCATGGTTTTCAGGGGTCAGGCTGCGCAATTCCATATAGGACAGAAAGACGTCATCGGGATGATCCAGACTGGTGTCGATATGAAAGGCGACGAAACGGTCCAGCCGTTCCCGCGCAGACAGCGCCGGCGCATCGCTCCAGCCGGCCAGCAGCATTTCCATATGATCGCGCATCAGCCCGGCCAGCAATGCCTGTTTGTCGGGCGTATAGACATAGATCGTGCCGGCCCTGACCCCGATTTCCGCCGCAATCTGGCGCATCGAGACCGCCGCATAGCCATGGCGCGCGAACAGCCGGCGCGCGGCATCGCGGACCAGCGGACCGGTCACCTCGGCCCGCGATCCATGGGTGCGCGCCATCAGTGCCCGCCCTGCGGGCGCATCAGCCCGGCAGCGGCGGCGAGCCGCGCCGCGCGCTGACCCCGATCAGGTCAAGGAAATCACCCGGCGCCCGGCCCAGCAACTCGGCCGCAAGGTCGCGGCCCATCGCCGCGCCGTCGTCGGCCGGGCCGTTACGCTCGCCCGCAAAGCGGCGGCTGCCATCAGGCATCAGGATCTCGCCGCGCAGGCGCAGAACATCGCCCTGCAATTCGGCCAGCCCGGCGATCGGCGTCTCGCATGATCCGTCGAGCGCGCCAAGAAAGGCCCGCTCGGCGCGCAGGCGCAGAACGGTCGGGGCATCGGTGATCGGGGCCAGCAATGCGGCCATGCGATCATCACCGCGGCGCCGCTCGATCCCGATGGCGCCCTGCGCGATGGCGGGCAGCATCTCGTCGGGGGCGATGGCATCGCGTGCGATATCGGCACGCCCCAGACGGTTCAGCCCGGCCATGGCCAGAAAGGTCGCCTGCGCCACCCCGTCGGCCAGTTTCTGCATCCGGGTCTGGACGTTGCCGCGAAACTCGACCAGCCGCAGATCGGGGCGGATATGGGCAAGCTGGGCGCGCCGCCGCAGGCTGGACGACCCGACAACCGCACCTTGGGGCAAATCCGCGATGCGGGCGAAAGCGGCGCTGACAAAGGCGTCGCGGACATCCTCGCGCGGCAGATAACAGTCGATGACCAGCCCGTCGGGTTGCAGGACGGGCATGTCCTTCATCGAGTGAACGGCAATGTCGATCTTCTGATCGAGCAGCGCATCCTCGATCTCGCGGGTGAACAGCCCCTTGCCGCCGATGGCCTGCAAGGGGCGGTCAAGGATGCGGTCGCCGGTCGTCTTGATGACGATGATCTCGAATGCGGCCTCGGGCAGGCCATGGGCGCGCATCAGCCGGTCGCGCGTCTCATGCGCCTGCGCCAGCGCCAGCGGAGAGCCGCGCGTGCCGATCCGCAACCGGTGTTCTTGGGTGGGCCAGTCTGTCATGGCCCTGTCCTAGCGGCGCCGCGCCGCCTTGACAATGCCCGCCCCCCTGCGATGAAGGGCCGCATAAGGAGAGGCCGATGACCAAGACCATTCTGCGCGCCCTTGCGGGCGAGACCCTGCCCGTTCCGCCGATCTGGATGATGCGTCAGGCCGGGCGTTACCTGCCCGAATATCGCGCAACCCGGGCGCAGGCCGGCGATTTCCTGTCGCTGTGCTACAACCCCGAGCTGGCCGCCGAGGTGACGCTGCAACCGATCCGCCGCTATGGTTTCGATGCCGCGATCCTGTTTGCCGATATCCTGCTGGTGCCGCAGGCGCTTGGCGCCGATCTGTGGTTCGTGACCGGCGAAGGGCCGCGGCTTTCGACCATCACGGACCGCGCCGGCGTCGATGCGCTGCGCCCTGCGGATGGCATTCATGACCGGCTGTCCCCGGTCTATGAGACGGTGCGCATCCTTGCGCGTGAATTGCCGGCCGAGACCACGCTGATCGGCTTTGCCGGCGCGCCCTGGACGGTCGCAACCTATATGATCGCCGGCCGCGGCACGCCGGATCAGGCCCCCGCGCATGATTTCAAATCTGCCGATCGCGCGGGTTTCGGCGCGCTGATCGACCGTATCACCGATGCGACCATCGCATATCTTTGCGCCCAGATCGAGGCCGGGGCCGAGGTCGTCAAACTGTTCGATTCATGGGCCGGCAGCCTGAAAGGGCAGGATTTCTACGATTTCGCCGTGGCCCCGGTGGCCCGGATCATCGCCGCGCTGAAGGCGCGTCACCCTTCCGTCCCGGTCATCGCCTTTCCCCGCGAGGCCGGCCCGCGATACGAGGGCTTTGGCGCATTGACCGGGGCCGATTGCGTCGCATTGGACAATTCCGTCAATCCGCATTGGGCGGCCGCGCATGTCCAGCGTGACGGCTGTGTGCAGGGCAATCTCGCCCCGCACCATATGGTCAGCGGCGGTGCGGCACTGGTCGAGGCGACCCGCGCGGTCGTCGACGCGTTTCGTGGCGGGCCGCATATCTTTAACCTCGGCCATGGCATCACACCGGATGCCGATCCCGAAAATGTCGCCCTGATGATCGAGACCGTCAGGCAAGGCTGACCCCATGTGGATCGTGGCGACCCTGATCGCGGCGCTGGCGCAGACCGGACGCAACGCCGCGCAGGCCGGGCTTTCGCGCGATCTGGGCACCATCGGGGCGACGGCGGTGCGTTTCGTGTTCGGCCTGCCGTTTGCGTTGCTGTTTCTGGCCGTGCTGACGGCGCATGCGGCGCTGCCGATGCCCGGGGCTGCGACACTGGGCTGGACCGCGCTTGGCGCCGGGGCGCAGATCGCGGCCACGGCCTTTATGCTGGTGACGATGCGTGACCGGGGTTTCGGGATCGCCACTGCGCTGATGAAAACCGAACCCGTGACGCTGGCGGTGTTCGGGATCCTCCTGCTTGCCGAGCCGCTTGGCCCGGTCCGCATGATTGCGATTGCGGGGGCAACGCTGGGTGTGGTGCTGATGTCAGGCGCCGACTGGGCGCGCGCAAGGCCGGCAACGGTCGTCACCGGGATTGTCGCCGGTGCGCTGTTCGGCCTGTCGGCCATCGGTTTTCGCGGCGCCGTGCTGACCTTGCAAGGCGATGCCGCGACCCGCGCCGGTGTTGTGCTGGTGATGTCGCTGGCCTTGCAATCGGCTGTGATGCTGGGCTGGCTGGCGCTGCGCGACCGCCGGGTTCTGCGGGGCATTTTCACCCATTGGCGCATGTCGCTGGCGGCCGGCGCGCTCGGTGCCTTTGCCTCGCTCTTCTGGTTTATCGGCTTTGCGCTGACCTCGGCCGCCAATGTGCGCACGCTGGCCCTGATCGAGGTCGTCTTTGCGCAGATTCTTTCCGCAAGGGTCTTTCGCGAGGGCGCCCGCCCGCGCCAGCTTGCCGGCATGGCCCTGATCATCGCCGGAGTCGCGCTGCTGATCCGGGTTGCATAAGCTTTTGCAAAAAATGCCACATCCCCCCTTGTGATTGCCCGTATCCCGCTGCTACACGCGTCGACGGAGACGTGGCCGAGTGGTCGAAGGCGCTCCCCTGCTAAGGGAGTATACCGGGAACGGTATCGAGGGTTCGAATCCCTTCGTCTCCGCCATTATCCGCCAACTACCCGCTATGGTGCGATATAGCGGTGACTTGCCGCATCACCACCAGGAAGCGGAGAGCTGCCTATTGCCGCCCGTTTACCCGCTACAGCCCACCCACTTCTACCAACGGTCAGGCGGGGGGTGAACAGAGCTGTCAACAAAGCACGCAGCACACTCTTTACTCATCCCCTTGATGCTCGGGATGCTGAATAGTTAAGTTCCGCACATAGCCGCCGAAGCGAGCGTCTCCCCAATCTGACCGGTCCAGCGATACCCGCACGCCATCGACTACCAAGGATTCGGGCTCGGAGGTTTGAGCGCGCATGTAGATCGTCGTTGCCCGGTCAGCGTCAAACGCCTTAGCCAACAGGGTCAACGCGCGTTCATCGAATGCCTGCTGCGCCTCATTCGTGTCGTTCTGGTTTGAGCCATCCAGTGCGAGCCGCAGCCGCGTCACGGCGCGTTCATTGCCGGTCAGGTCGTAGGAAATCCGATCCGCAAGCACTTTGTCGTTCAGTTTCACCAATGGAATGTGCGCGAACCAATCCCATTGTGTGCGGTGATAGTCGTCGGTGACGAGGCCGTAGTCTTCAAGAAATAGCCGCGCCGCGTGCGGCGACCAACCGTCGGCGCGCGTAACAGTGGGCGGGTTCCTTTCAGTTTTGAGGAGCCGCTTAATTTCCCGGATGGCCTCTTTTACACCCTGCTTGTCGGCGATGTCGCGCCCGCGAATATCCCGCGCGAGACGTTTCACCCCGTCAATATTCCAACCAAACGCGAACAGAGCGCGCCATCGCGCATAGCGTGCGATGGGAGCCTGTTTTGGCCTTGTCGGCAAATGGATGAAGGCTTCCTCGTAGGTCATATAGACCGCGAGGAGAAAAATGAACGGAATGAACATGAGCCAGAGCAGCAAGGGCAACCCGAACTCACGCAGCGTGTTCAATGACCAGAATTCAGTAATGCTGGCGGCAACCAGCCAATAACTGACGCTGAGGATCGTGAAGCCTGCAAGCATCTGGAGCCCGCGCAGCAGTTTCAGCACTAGCGGGAGGCCGGGTTTATCAGTCTGATGCTCACCCACGGATATAAGGAGAGCGAGAAACACCAGCGACGGAAGCATGAGAAGTTCGACCCAAAGGGGGAAGCTCACCAACTCGGCGATGAACAAGACGATCGCAGAGAACTTGAAGGCATCGCGCACCAGCTTGCGTAGCGCATGCGGCTTGTCTTTAAGCTGCTGGGCCTCAAAGACGCTGGTGAAACCCACCGTCAGCCACCAAAGCAGGGTCGATTTGAGATTGGGCCAGTCCCATAAATTCAGCCATGAGAGCAGCCAGACACAAGCCGCGACATAAAGGGACATGAGCAGCCAGAGCAGCGCGAGCTTCGGCATAAGGAAAGCACGTACGACATTAAAGGCAAGAGGCCGCCCCTTTTTCCACAGAACCACAGCGGCCAGCAGAAGGCTTAGATAAACTAGGGCGGCAATCTCTCGATTACTCAGGTCAAATCCGAAGTTGGCCAATGTGAAGGACATATTTTTATAAATCGCACCTCACGCGCGACTGCAATCGCTCATTCGGACCTGAGAACGCTCTGCATCATCGCTCCCGAGTTGTTTATAGTTGACAGACGGCACACAAGACGGCCAGCACGGCTTCAGGTGTTACTTCAGAGGGCGACAACGTAGGTGTAGCTCTCCGTTTTGTCGGCTTCGGCCCGCCACTACATTTTGTCTATCACATTGGCTTCAAATATTTTTCCTTGCAGGTGCAATAAGTAAGGCAGCGGATAGGACGCCGAGGCAAGATGCAGGCATTCAGGGCTGACCTTGATCTCGGGCCCTGCCGGAGCCCCCTATCCGCGCTGAAACACCGAGGGTTGGAGCCGTATGTGCAGGACGGCAGATCCTGCCTCCTATCCGCGCGGAAACACCCGCCCTGTAAAGCCCGGAATCGCGACCTTGGCGGGGTCCAGATCATGGGCGCAAAGCTCATCAACGACGAACTCTGCCGCGCAGTTCGACAAAAGCTGGCGCGGATCCTCCATCACCATGCGTAGCCGCGTGATGGCGGTGAAGCGATCGGCTGGGTCGCGCAGGCTGGGCATTTCGCTGATCGTGGTCTGGCCCTCACCGATCTGCTGCTTGCCCTCAATGCTCGGCTGGAAGGCCGGGAACCCCTCGAGCATCCTGGCGCCGATATCGGCGGTGATCCGGGTGCGGAACCAATAGGCGCGATATCTGGCCTCCAATGCGGCCAGCTCGCCGGGTTTGGTCAGCAGCCCCAGGTCAAGCCCCGGTAGATGCGGCGCGATCAGCAGGTTTTCAGGCGGCAGCGTCTGGCCCGAGGCGCGCCAGATCTGGTGGCACATATTATTCGTGGCCCATGTCAGCCCCGCCGTCGGGCGCCCCGACGATCCGGCGATAATGACCATCGCGCGCGGCCAGTCGATGCTCTCGGCCCGCATCCAGCCGATCATGCGCGAGGCGATATCCAGCACGGTCAGCGCGAAGGTCGCGACCATCACGTCGTTGAAGGGGATTTCGATGCCCTGCCCCTCCGCCGGCTCCAGAAAATTATCACGCAGATGGGCAAAGCTCATCCGCGACGGATCGCGCAGCCCGGCGGCCAGAAAATCAATGGTGACGCGGGCGGCGTAATCCATCATATCGGCGATCTGATCCTCGCGCCCCTGCCACGCGGCGACGCGGATATGATCCCGCAGATGATCACCGGTGCAAAGCGCGCGCGTTTTCTCGCATTGCGCGATCACCGCGCGCGCGCGATCCTGCCAGCCGGGGATAGCGGCCTCGTTCATCTGGACCAGCCAGGCGACGGCGGTGCCCAGATGCGAGATCGCGGTCAGCTCTTTGAAGCCGCGCGTCGAGTGGCGAAAGCTCTCGCAGCGCGGGGCCGCACCTGCGCCGGGAAACAGCACCAGATCCGAGCCGGTCGAGACCAGAAGCGGCGCCGCGCCGGAGGTCTTGCCCATGGTGTCGGCCAGATCGGCGGCGATACTGCCGGGGCCGGTGTAGAGATCATAGAGATCGACGAACACCTTGGCGGGCGCGTAGCTTTGGGTCATCATCGGGCTTCCTCGGATCTTGTGTCGGGCAGAAATTCATAAACAACGCTTGGTTGCGAAAAGCGGATATCGGGTGTCAGGCTGTTGGTGACGATCAGGAAAATCCGGCCCTGATCGCGGAAAAACGCGGCATCGGTGGCACCGAAGCTGGGAAAGCTGTCGGCCTCCTGCCACGCTGTGCCGTCCCAGACATAGATATAGGATCGCAGCGCCGAGACGGGTTCTTTCGGGCTGCCCTGGATAAAGCGGATCACGGCCAGATAATCGCGCCCGCCGAGGTTAATATGGGCGAACTCACGCGCCCCGTCGCGGCGCAGGATTTGCGCGGGGGCGAACCGCTCGCCGGCCCATCGCAGGATCGCGACATCGCCGAACACGGTCGCATAGGCGAGTTGAAACACGCCGTCGATCTCCATCGCCTGAAAGGCGCGGCCGCCTTCGTCGGGCAGGCTCTGGAACAGCGCGAAATGGTGACCGCGCAGCTCATAGATCGCCGAGCCGCCGGCCTGATCCGCATAGGCCAGAAAATCGCGGCCATGCAGCGAGAAGGCGGTGAAATTATAACCCCATTCGCCGGCCAGATCCTGAATCAGTTCGAACCGTGCGCCGGTCCATTCATAGATGCATGAGCGGTCGGGATGCCGCCGTTCCAGCCCCGGCACGGTCACGCCAAGCGCAAGGCCCAGAAAATGCCGCCCCGCGAGGGTGAAATAGCGGACCTGCTTGGCCAGAAACGTGTCGATGTTCTGGAACGGGGTGAAATCGAGCCCGTCGCGCGCCCAGATCGTCACGCGCGCATTGGCGTCGTAGGGGCCGGCGCCGGTCCGCCCGCTGGCGCCGGCCAGGAACGCGCGGCTGTCGATTTCGAAACTTTCGGCGCCCTCGCCGCCGGGCAGGTCAAGCTGCGTCGACGGTGCAAAGGCGGTCCCATCCCAGACAAAGATCGGCATCGCGATGTCGCTGTCGCCGCCATTCATCCCGCCCGGCGATCCGGGCGCATCCTTGGCCAGTTGCGGCACGGCGAGGCAGATCCGTCCGGCTCCGGTGAAAAGCTCAGCCGCGCGCGCGCCGCTGGTTTCGATCAGCGAGACGGGGCGGAGCAGCCTGCCCTCGCCCGCAAAATCGGAAAGTCGCTGATCGGTCATCGGTTGCATCTCCGGGGCGGTTCATTTCGCCCCAGCATCAAGCGCGCTCGTAAGACAGACAAGTTTATCTTTTATTTTCGTTGATCTCTTTTTTGGATCAGATGCGACGGATCACCCACGCAAAGCGACCTACGTCGCGCTGAAATTGAGATATGAATCGGATCAATAAGCGCAAAACTTGAATTTGAAGTGATCATTCTCCTCCGGCAATCTGACCTTGCAGCACCTTGCCAATGCCGGCGCTGCGGGAGGATTGAATGAATATCGTCAAGCAAACTGACAGTGGGCAAACGGACAGCGGATCACCGATTCTGAGCCGGCTGCGGCGGGGGCTGCCCTGCCTCGCGCTCGGGCTGCGCACCGCGCGCAATCCCGATCTGGTGCGGATCGCGGCGGCGGCGGGGTATCACAAGATCTGGGTCGATCTGGAACATTCGACGATGGCGCTCGATCTGGCCGCGCAGTTTTGCGCCCTCGCGCGCGATCTGGGGATGGAGGCGTGGGTCCGCATCCCCGACGGCGATTTCGGCGCGATCGGCCGGATCCTTGATGGCGGCGCGTCCGGCATTATCGTGCCGGGGATCGAGACCGCCGGAGATGCGCGCCATGCGGCGTCGCTATGCCGCTATCCGCCCGCGGGGACGCGCTCGCAAAACGCGTTTAACGCCGGGACCGGCTATAGGCGCCAGCCGAATGACGCGCGGATCGCGCGCGCCAATGGCAGCACCGTCGTGCAGGTTTTGCTGGAGACCCCGCAAGCCGTTGCAAACGCCGCCGAGATCGCGGCGGTGCCGGGGGTGGATGTGGTTTCGCTGGGGCTGAATGATCTGTCCTCGGCCTGCGGCATTGCCGGACAGGTGCAATCGCAGATCATCATGGATTATTGCCGCGCCGCCTGCGTGGCCGCGCGCGGCGCGGGCAAGCTGGTGGTGATCGGCGGCATTGCGGGGCCGGACCATTTCCGCGCGCTCAGCGCGATGGGCGCCGCGCCCTATCTTTTTGCCGGGATCGACACCGAGATGATGCTTGCGATCTGCGAGCAGCGCATCGCCGCCTGGAACGACATTGCCCAACCGACAGAAAGCACCTTGCCATGACGATGCCTGATTTTGTGATCTCCGAGCCGATGCTGCCGCTGGACGGCCTCAGCCCGCCCAGCTTCGAGATGCCAAAGGGCGCCTGCGATACGCATATCCATATTTTCGGCCCGGAGAGCGTCTATCAGCCGGTCGCACAGCCGCTTTACACCCTGCCTGATGGCAAGCTGGATCATTTCCTCGCGCTTATGCCGATCCTGAAGTTCGAGCGTTTCGTGATCGTGCAGCCCAGCTTTTACGGCACCGACAATTCCTGCCTACTGGATGCGCTTCGCGAGGCCGGCGGCGAGATCGCGCGCGGCGTCGTGATGATCGACGAGGATATCACACCGGCCGAACTGGCGCGGATGCATGAGGCCGGGGTGCGGGGCGTGCGGCTCGATCTCTTCAGCCGCCGCACATGGCCGCAGGCCGATATCCGCGCCTATATCACGCGCATGGCGGCGCTCGTCGCGCCCCTTGGCTGGCATCTGCAATTCTATGTGCCGGGCTATGTGATCCGCGATCTGGTCGATTTCCTGCCCCGCATTCCGGTGCCGCATGTGATCGACCATATGGGCTATATGCTGGCCTCGGACGGGCTCGGGCCGGATGATTTCGCCCGCCTTCTGGCGCGGATGAACGACGCGCAGACCTATCTGAAGCTGTCCGGCCCCTACCGGATCGCCAAGGAAAAGGGTTACGGCGCGGTCCTGGATATTGCGCGCGCCATCGTGGACACCAACCCGGATCGCGCGATCTGGGGCTCGGACTGGCCGCATATCCCGAAATCGGGGCGCGATACGGGCGAATTGGTGAACCTGCTTGCCCAATGGGCGCCCGACGCCACGGATCGCCGCAAGATCCTGACCGACAACCCCGCGCGCCTCTTCGGCTGGCCGGAATGAGAGCGCCGCCGTGCCCGAAGGAGACCGAGATGGAGCAGATCATCCAGCCCGATGACGCGATCCGAACAGCTGCGCCGGTGGGCGCGCAGGCGCTGTTTTCCGTGCGCGATCTGCATGTGCAGTTTCGCGGCCAGGGCTCGCTGATCCATGTCGTGCGTGGGGTCAGCTATGATGTCCGCGCCGGCGAGACGGTGGCGCTCGTGGGCGAATCGGGTTGCGGCAAGTCGGTGTCGTCGATGGCGGCGATGCGGCTGCTGGCGGAGCCGGAGACGACGCGCTGCACGGGTGAGGTGATGCTGGACGGCCGCCCGATTCAGCACCTCCCCGAAGAGGCGATGCGCCGCATTCGCGGCCGCGAGATCGCGATGATCTTTCAAGAGCCCATGACCGCACTGAACCCTCTGGTCAGGATCGGCACCCAGATCACCGAAGCCATGCGCGAACATCTGGGGCTGAGCGCGGCCGAGGCCGATGCCCGCGCGCTCGATCTGCTGAAAAAGGTCGGGATGACCGATCCCGCGCGGCGGCTGCGGCAATATCCGCATGAGCTGTCGGGCGGGATGCGCCAGCGTGTGCTGATTGCGATTGCGCTGTCATGCGAGCCGAAGCTGATCATCGCGGATGAGCCGACGACCGCGCTCGACGTGACCATTCAGACACAGATTCTCGATCTGCTGAAGGCGCTGACCACGGAAATGCGGATCGGGCTTTTGCTGATCACCCATAATCTGGGGCTGGTCGCGCGCTATGCTGACCGGGTGAATGTGATGTATGCCGGGCAGATCGTGGAATCGGGCACGACGCAGCAGGTCATGACGCAGCCCCGGCACCGCTATACGCAGGGGCTGCTGGCCGCGATCCCGCGGCTCGACCGCGCGCGGCTGGCCGAGCTGCACACCATCCCCGGCCAGCCGCCGAGCCCGCGCGCCTTCCCCGAGGGCTGCGCCTTTCGCCCGCGCTGCCCTGCCGCCACCGATCTGTGCCGCCGCCAGCCCGACAGCGAGATGGCCGAGCCGGGCCACAGCTTCGCCTGCCATTTCCCTGCCGAGGGCTTGCTGCCCGCGCCGGCGCTGCAAAACGCGCCAGTCGCGCGCGCCGAGACCGCGCCGATCCTGAAGGTGCGGGGGCTGACAAAACTGTTCCATCTGCGCGACGGACAGGTGGTGACGGCGGTGAACGGGATTGATCTGGATGTACCCAAGGGCGGCACGCTCGGCCTTGTCGGGGAATCGGGTTGCGGGAAATCAACCGTGGCGCGCACGCTCTTGCGGCTGGAAGCGGCCAGTGGCGGAAGCGCCGATTTCGAAGGGCGCGATCTGCTGACGCTGGACGGGCGCGATTTGCGGGCGATGCGGCGCATGGTGCAGGTGATTTATCAGGACCCCTATACCTCGCTGAACCCGCGCCATTCGATCGGCCGCGCCCTTGCCGAGCCGATTCTGGTCCACGGGCTGGCGCCAAACCGCCGCGCCGCGCAGGCCCGCGCACTCGAACTGCTGGAGATGGTCAGTCTGCCCGCCGACGTCGCCGACCGCTACCCTCATCAGATGTCGGGCGGGCAACGCCAGCGTGTCGGCATCGCCCGCGCCCTGTCCATGGAGCCAGAGCTGATTATCTGCGACGAACCCGTATCGGCGCTCGATGTGTCGATCCAGGCGCAGATCATCAATCTGTTGGCGCGGCTGAAGGATCAGCTGGGGCTGAGCTTTCTGTTCATCGCCCATGATCTGGCCGTGGTGCGGCATATCTCGGATCAGATCGCGGTCATGTATCTGGGCCGCGTGATGGAGCGCGGCCGCACCGAAGAGGTCTTTGCCAATCCGCGCCACCCCTATACCCGCGCGTTGATGGAGGCCGTCCCCTCACCCGATGACATCACCACCCCGGCCAGGGCCCCCGCCATCACCGGCGAGATCCCGTCACCCCTGAACCCGCCTGCGGGCTGCGTTTTTCACACGCGCTGCCCGTTTGCGACCCCGGCCTGCCGCGAAGCGCCGCCCGAGGCGCTGCGGTTTTCGGACACGCATATCGCGGCCTGCATCCGTGCGAAGGAGCTGCAATGACACGTTATATCGGCAAGCGCATCGCGCTCAGCATCCCGACGCTGCTTGGCGTCGCGACCATCGTCTTTTTCATGCTCCATCTGCTGCCCGGCGATGCCGCGCTGACCATGCTGCGCGCCGAGGGCGGCAGTCCGACCCCCGAAATGATCGCCCAACTCCGCGAGCAGATGGGGCTGAGCCGTCCGCTGCTGGTGCAATATGGCGATTTCATGCGGGGGCTGGTGACGCTCGATCTGGGCACCAGCTACTGGACCGGCAACCCGGTCACGCAGGAAATCGGCGCGCGCCTTGGCGTGACGCTGCAAGTCGCGATCCTCGCCGCGTTGATCGGCGTTCTGATCGCGATCCCGCTCGGCGCGATTGCGGGCTATTTCGCGGGGACATGGATCGACTACGCGATCCGCATCTTCGCGATTGGCGGCATCGCCCTGCCCTCGTTCTGGTTCGGAATGATCGTCGCGCTGCTGCTGCTGTGGAGCTTCAACTGGCTGCCACCGTTGGGCCAGATCAGCCCGTTTCAGAACCCGGGCCGCTGGCTGCAACAAATGGCGCTGCCTGCGATTGCCGTCGGCTATCGCTACGCCGCGATCCTGATCCGCATGATGCGGGCATCCGTGATCGAGACGCTGCACGAGGACTACGTCCGCACCGCCCGCGCCAAAGGGCTGCGTCGCGGGCTGATCGCGCGCCGCCATGTGGTGCCGAACTCGCTGCTGCCGACGATCACCATGATCGGGCTGGAATTCGCGCTGCTCATCGGCAGCCTCGTGGTGATCGAACAGGTGTTCAGCCTCAACGGCGTCGGGCGGCTTTTTATCGAATCCATCTCGCGCGGGGATCTGATCGTCATTCAGGGCATCGTGATCTGCCTGACCGTGATCTTCATCACCGCCAATTTGCTGGTTGATTTCGCCTATGCGGCGATCGACCCCAGAATCGAGTACTGACCATGTTTGCCAAGAAAACCGCCGCTGCCCCGGATCTGTGGACGAGCGCGCCGCCCGCGCGCGGGCCGGTGATACGCTTTGTGACGCGCCAGCCGATGGGCGCGCTCGGGCTGGCGCTGATCATCGCCTTCTTCGTGATCGCCGTGTTCGCACCCTGGCTTGCGCCCTATGACCCCTACCGCACCAACTACGCCAACGCGATCATGCCGCCCTCGGGCGCGCATTGGCTGGGCACGGACAGTTTCGGGCGCGATCTCTTTTCGCGCATCCTTTACGGCGGGCGCACCGCCTTCGTGATCGGCGTCTCGGCCAGCTTTATCGGCTGCACGCTGGGCGCTTTGCTGGGAATCACGACCGCCTATATCGGCGGCCGGTTCGAGCTGATCGTCGAGCGCTTTCTCGAAATGCTGCTGGCGATCCCGATCACGGTGCTGGCGCTCGTGCTGGTCTCGACTCTGGGTAACAATATGGTCGGCGGGTTCGACCTGAACCTGATCCTTGCCATCGGCCTGCCTATCATTCCGAAAATGGCGCGAGTGGCGCGATCGCAGACGCTGGCGATCCGCCGCAACGCCTATATCGACGCCGCCCGCACGTTTGGCTTTTCCGGGCCGCGCATCGTGCTGCGCCATATCGCGCCCAATGTGTTCGGCCCCTATATCGTCATGCTCTCGGCATTCATCAGCCAGGCCATCCTGATCGAGGCCTCGCTGTCTTATCTGGGCCTTGGCGTGGCCGAGCCGACGCCCTCATGGGGCCTGATGCTGGCCGGGAACGCCTTCAACACTGCCGTATCTGCGCCCTGGGTCGTGATCGCGCCCGGCGTAGCCATCGCGCTTGTCGTATTCGCGTTCTCGATGTTCGGCGACGCGCTGCGCGACATCTTCGATCCGAAATCGCGCACCGCTCGCTGAGGGCGCGGCAATCACATCAAGGGAGGAAACCATGAAAAGACTGACCCCCGCATTGATCGCGGCACTGGCGCTGAGCCTGCCCGTCAGCGCGCAGGAAACACCAAGGTCCGGCGGCACGCTGCGCTATGCGGTCAGCGACGATCCGGCCAATTTCGACTGCCACAGCGCCAATCATTTCGCCTCGCTGATGCGGCTGGCGCCGCATTACTCGACCCTGCTGCGTTTCGCACCGCATGATTACCCCAATATCGACGGCGATCTGGCCGAAAGCTGGGAGGCCGACCCCGACGCGCTGACCTACACGTTCCGCCTGCGCGACGGGGTCCGCTTCCATGACGGCACCACGCTCGACGCCGAGGACGTGGCGGCCTCCTATCGCCGGCTGGTCTTTCCGCCCGAGGGCGTCATCTCGGCCCGGCTGGAGAGCTTTCAGCAGATCGCGGCGATTGACGTGCTTGACCCGCTGACGGTGCAATTCACGCTGAAGGAATGGGATGTCTCGGTGCTCGGCACCTTCGCCTCGCCGTGGAACTGCATCTATTCCGCCGAACTGCTGGAAAGCGATCCGCAGAATTATCCGAACCGGATCGTGATGGGCTCCGGCCCCTACGAGTTCGAGGCATTTCAGGCCGGCGCGCTCTGGACCGCGACCCGGTTTGAGCATTACTTCCGCGACGGCCGGCCCTATCTAGACAGGCTGGAATCCTATACGATGGAGGGCCCGGCAGTGGTGAACGCGATCCAGTCGGGCCAGATTCACACCGATTTCCGCGGTGTCAGCCCGCAGGGGCGCGACCGGCTGGCGAACGCGATGGGCGAGAACGCGACCGTTTATGACGGCGAGTCTCTGACCCATTTCCTCGTGACCTTCAATTCCCAGCATCCGCCCTTCGACGATCCCCGCGTGCGCCGCGCGCTGAACCTCGCCATCGACCGCTGGGGCGGGGCGGCGGGTCTTGGCCGCACGACCGAGATGAAATTCGCCGGCGGCATCTTCATGCCCGGCGGCATATTCGCGCCCTCGGATGACGAAATCGCCGCCTATCCCGGCTTTTCGCGCGATATCGACGCCGCCCGCGACGAGGCCCGCGCGCTGCTGGCCGAGGCGGGGCAGGAAAACCTCAGCTTCGACATGATTGTGCGGAACGGCCCGCCCGTGGTCGTCGATTTCGGCGTGTTCCTTAAGGATCAGTGGTCGCAGATCGGCGTCAACGTGAACAACCGCGTGGTCGAGACCCCGCCCTGGGCCACCGCGATCAATAATGGCGATTTCGATGTAATCGTGGATATCTACTCGGCCCTGCGCGAAGAGCCGACCGAGCAGATGACGAAATATATCTCGCATCACCTCTCGGCGCGCTCGGCCGGGCGGTTCGAGGACGGCGCGCTCGACGATCTGTGGCGCGCCCAGGCGGTCGAGGCCGATCCGCAGGCGCGCATGGCGCTTCTGCGCGACTTCGAAAGCCATCTTTATGAGGAATCCTATTCCCTGCCGGTTTTCTGGCTGGAACGTATCGTGGTGATGAGCGCGGATCTGAAGGGCTGGACCTTCAGCCCGTCGAACTTTCTCTATCTCGACCAGTCCGAGACCTGGCTGGCCGAATGAGCCGACCCGCCGGGCGCGCAGGTGCCCGGCGAGCCTTTGCGACCGGGCGCGCAACTGCCCGGCAATCCCTCACCCAGCCGGGCGCGCCATCGCCCGGCAATCCTTCATCACACCGGGGGCGCAAGTATTCGGGACCGTTTCGCCGCATCGGGCGCGCGCCGCCCCCTACAGCACCGGCCGGCTGGCATTGGCAAAGGAATGCTGCGCCATGTGGATCAGGTGATTGACCTTGCGGTCCTGCTCACCGGCGCGGAAGGCCAGCAGCAGCTCGGTCACCGCATCCTCATCCGCGAGTTCCCGGAACCGGATATTCGGGATACGGACATAGCCCATTCCCATCGGCACAATCGCGATCCCGATCCCCGCCGCGACCAGCCCGACAAGGGTCGTCGAGACATCGACCTCATGCACGATATTCGGCGTGAACCCGTTATCATTGCACAGCCGGATCAGCAGATCGTAGATCCCCACCCCCATGCTGCGCGGGAACGAGATGAAATCCTCGCGCATCAGATCCGCCACCCTGATCTGCGGCGCATCGGCCAGCGGGTGCGAGGCGGGCAGTGCCACGATCAGCGGCTCTTTGGCGACGCTGCGAAAGGAAACATCCTCGGGGATGGTCTGCATCGGGCGGCGCAGAATGCCGATATCGATCTCGCGCCGGACGAGCGCCTCGATCTGGCGCAAAGATGGCGCTTCGTGGAGGACGACCTCGACATCGGGAAAGCGGTTGCGGAAATCCTGAATGAGGATCGGAAAACCAGAGAGCAAGGACGATGCGCTCGTGAACCCGATCCGCAGCTGGCCCGCCTTGCCCGCGATGACCGAGCGCAGATCATCAAGGCAATGATCGCGCTGCTTGAGCAGGCTGCGGGCGTGGAATTTCAGCCGCTCGCCCAGCTCGGTCAGTTCGACCCGGCGCTGCGAGCGGATGAAAAGCGGCGCGCCGAGTTCATCCTCAAGATTACTGATCGAGGTCGAAAGCGGGCTTTGCGTCATATTCAGCCGCGCGGCCGCACGGCGGAAATGCAGCTCTTCGGCGACGACGAGGAATTGTTCCAGTTGCTTGAATTTCATCGCGATCCCGGCCCGGGGTTTGAGATCACTATGGGCGGTGATGGGGCGGAACTCAATATCGGGTCGGGTGCTGCCGCCCTGAACCGAGCTGCCGCCGATGGTTCGACGCAATGACCGTTGAGGCGTGCTTTGGGGCGCCTATGAGCAGCACAGCCAGATCCTGCGCCTGATCGGTCAGAAAGAAGCGGCGGCGGGCGCCATCCACGCCCGCGGCCTGCGCGATATTCTCGCCTCTGTGCTGTCGCGGGCGCGCTTGGGATTGCGCGCCCGCGGTATCGAGAAACATGGGCCGGCTGAGGCCCTTTGGGTATTCTCAGAACTTCATCGCAAATTGCGCGCCGATATTGTGGTTGCGCGCGTCACTGGAGATCTGCCCGGAATAGCTGACGCTCAGCGTCGAGAGCGGTGACATCTGATAGCCGATGCCCGCCTCGATCACCGCAGCGTTGCGCGCGACCGGGGCACCGAAGACGGTGAAGGCGTCGCTGCCGTCAAAGTTCGCCGTCAGCGAGGGCGAGACGTCACCGAAAGCGTGGCGCCAGCCGAGATTGCCATAGCCCTTGAGCGACGGCGCAAGCTCTGCCGAGGCGCGCACACCCAGCGTTGCAAAGCTGGTCCGAGAGGTCTCCGAGGCGACATTCAGCGCCGCATTGCCGCCCGTCTCGGTGAAGGCGTCGCGTTTGGCGCGGATATGGGTAAGGTTCAGATAAGGCTCGACCTCGGCCTGCGTCGTGGTGATCTGATAGCCTGCCTCAGCGAAAACATGCATCGCGCTGGCGTCGTAATCGCCGCTCAGCACCTGCGCCGCGCCGGGAATGCCGATGCTGCGGGTCGATTCGATGTCATAGCTGCTGAAGCCCAGCCCGCCGCGCAGCGCGACCGGACCACTCATCGTGCCGGCATACAGGCCGAAGTGACGGCCCGATGCCTCAAGCTCGGCCCCGCTTTGGCTGCTGTCACCGCGCGTCAGGGCGAGCATCCCGCCTATCGTCCAGTCCCCCGCCTGCGCGTCGACGCCGACGGCCAGGCCGTGGCTGCGATGGTCGAACCCTGCCGCATTCCCGTCGCCGTCGAACGTGCCACGCGCGCCAAAGCCGCGCGCCCAGAAATGGTTGTCGCCTTGCGTGCCGCCGAGAAAGTTCATCTGCGCGGGCGCGGCATTTTCAAGACTGCGGAGCCGCTCGACCGCCATCGAGCCGAGCGCAAACCCGTCGGCAATCATCAGCTGGTTGCTGCTGGTATGCACAGTGCCGGAAAGCTGATCAAAGGCGTGCCGTGCGTTCTCGGCGTTCAGCATCAGCAAGGC
>JAUNTV010000354.1 GCA_030538515.1 Paracoccus sp. (in: a-proteobacteria) | reverse complement strand
GACCGCAATCAGCGGCAGATGCGGCACCAGCCCCGGCGCACGCGAGGCAGGGTCGCCGATCAGCAGCGCCGCCACCGCCGTGCCATGCACCGCGCCCGAGGGGGGCGCGCCGCCCTCAAGCCGGTGCAGCCGCAGATCCGCCCCGCTCAGCGCGGCATGGGCGGCATTCAGCCCGGTATCGACCATCCCGATCACCGGCCCGGCCCGGCCCGCCGCCGCGCAACTGTCGCGCGCCGGCCAGCCGATCATCTGGCGCGCCGGGCAATCCGCACCAGGACAGGGCGGCGCGGCGTCGGATACCGCCTGTTCGCTGCGGTAGAAATGATTGAAATCGGCGCTTGCACCGGCGGCCTCGACCGCCGCGCGGGCTGCGTTCATATCCAGCGCGGCAGGCTTGCCAAGCCGGTGCAGCCGGTCCCCGCCCGAAAGCGCGGTCTCTTGCAGGATGGTGAAGCCCGCATCGGTCAGCCCGGCGATGGCCCCGTCATCCAGCCCGCGCGCCAGCACCTCATTCTCGGCGCGCTGAGCCGGGGGCGGGGCAGGGGTCTCGCGCCTGACCTGCGGGCGGGGGGTCTGGATGCGCGGCTGCCGGCGCAGGACCGGCCCGTCATCATCATCGTCATCATTGCCGTCGTCATCATCGTCAGCCCAGGCCATGGCCGGGCCGATGCCGCCCCCGATCCGCCAGTCCGCCGCAAGCGCGGTCGCGAATACCGCCAGGATCAGCACCAGATATTGCGCGCGTTTCCACCCGTCCATGATCTTTTCCCCGTCTCGTTAACCATCCTATAAAGGGTAACGACAGCCCGCGCGATCTATTCCCTGCCACAGCAAGGGGCCAAGGACATGACAAGGCAGATGACACCCGAATTCACCGAGGGCCTGATCGCGCTTCTGCCCAATCTGCGCCGTTACGGCCTGTCGCTTGCGCGGCGTCCCGACCTGGCCGAGGATCTGGTGCAGATCACGGTCGAGCGCGCGCTTCTCAACCATGCGGCCTTCGATCCCGGCACCCGGATGGAGCCGTGGCTTTTCCGCATCCTGCGCAATGCCTTCATCGACATGACGCGGCGCGACCGCACGCGCGGCACGGGCATCGAGATCAGCGAGCATCCCGATATCCTTTCCCATGATCCGGCTGCCGGGCTTGAAGCCGGGCTGATGCTGAAATCCGCGCTTGAAGCCATGGCGCAGCTCAAGCCCGAGCATCAGGATGTCCTTCATCTCATCTGTATCGAGGAGCTTTCCTATGCCGAGGCCGCCAGCGTTCTTGACCTGCCCATCGGCACGGTGATGAGCAGGCTGGCACGGGCGCGGCTGGCCCTGGCGGAAGGCCTGGGAATAAAATGAACCCTCATGCGTAACCCTGACATCAGCGCCAAGGACAAGGTTGACATGCCGATCGATGACGAAACCCTGATGGCCTTTGCCGATGGCGCGCTGCCGCCCGATGCGGCGCGCGCCGTGGCCGATGCCGTCGCCGCAGACAGCGCGCTGGCGGCGCGGGTGGCGCTTTTCCGCCAGACCCGCGCGGCGCTGAAATCGCCCCCGCCCATGCCATCTGCCGGTGACGCTGCCCTGATTGCGCGTATCCGCGCCGCGCAGATGGCGCAGCCCGCCGCCGCCCCGCCGCCGCCATCACCCGCCCGCCCCGCCAATCGCAACTGGGTGCCGCAGGCGGTTGCGGCCTCTCTCGTGCTGGTGCTGGCTTTGGGGCTGGGGCTTCGCATGGGTGGGCCGGGCACGGATGGGCCGGGCCTTCCGGCCGAGGTGATCGCGGCGCTCGGCACGGTCCCGATGGCCGAAACACAGGGCAATTTCACCGCCATCGCCAGTTTCCAGACCGAGAGCGGCGGGCTTTGCCGCGAATATGAAACCGCCGAGCCGCCCGAACTGGGCCTTGCCTGCCATGAAAACGGCGCATGGGTGCGCCGCTTCGCCGCCCCGCTGGCGCCCACGGACGGCTATGCCCCCGCCTCTGGCACGGTCGAGAAGATCGAGGCATTGCTTCGCGCGCGCGGCGCAGGCGCGGCCCTGACCCCCGAGGAAGAGGCCATCGCCCTGACCCGCCTGCCCTGACCGGGGGGCTGCTATATGCCCGGCACCCTGAGACAAGCGCCGCCCGCCCCCGTATCAACAGCGGGGCGGCCGCCCGTCATGCCGCCACGGGCATCACCCCAGAACCGAGGGCGGAAGCTCGATACAGGCCGAAAGCAGCGCTACCGAGGTCAGCAGGAACAATAATCGCATGTCATCCTCCTTGGATATTCCGTAGCCCGTTCCCCTTGCCGCCGCCCTTGCGGGTAGCGATCCCCGATTTTGGGAAGAAGAACCGGCAACCGCCATCTTCCCCCAGACGCGCTGCCCTGTCCAGCATCGCGTTCGGATCGGCTGCCGTCACCGCTGCTACCGGCATGGCCGGAAAGCATGGCCGCCACCCCGGCCCGCAAAGCAGGATCGGGCGCGCGATCTTCCGGGTTCCGGGATGGACCTGCGCGGAATTTTCCTGTTTCTCTTGCCGCCATGATCCAGACGTCACCCGGCATCACCATTTCCATCCTGACCCATCCGCCTTACGCGGGCGGGGCGGCGGCGCATTGGGATCAGCCGGTCGCGCCCGAAGCCCTTCTGGCCGGGCTGACGCCATCGGGGGAACAGACCGTCTATGCGGTCATGGACGCCACCCGACGGCAGGCGCTGCGCGGGGCGATGGACCTTGATCTTTATGAAGACAGCCTGCATGCCGCGCCGCTGTTTCGGACCGGCACCGCGCAGGATGCGGCCGGGCCGTGGCTTCTGGACCTTTCGGGCGCGGACCA
>JAUNTV010000353.1:2606-2819 GCA_030538515.1 Paracoccus sp. (in: a-proteobacteria) | reverse complement strand
CGGTCTCGGCGCGGTATAACGAGGGGTTTCACCGCTTTTTCCTGCGCGTTCTGATGACCACGCCGGGCAGTGCGTGGCGTGCCGAAAGGCAGCGTCTGGCGCGGGCCGGGCGGGGGGCGGGGGACCGGCGCAATCCCTTCTGGCGTTACGCGGGGTTGCAGGCGGGGATGCTGGCGCTGGCACTGGCGCTTGGTGGCTGGCAGGGGTTGCTTT
>JAUNTV010000353.1:0-2596 GCA_030538515.1 Paracoccus sp. (in: a-proteobacteria) | reverse complement strand
TGGCAGGCGTTCGTGGCGATCTGGCAGCTGGAACTGACCAATTATGTCGAACATTACGGGCTGACGCGCCGCCATCTGGGGGACGGGAAATATGAACATGTCATGCCCCGCCACAGCTGGAATGCGGCGCATCGGGTCTCGAACTGGTTGCTGATCAATCTTCAGCGTCATTCCGATCATCACTACAAGCCGGACCGGCGCTTCCCCCTGCTTCAGACTTACGGCGCGGATGAGGCACCGCAGCTTCCCTTCGGCTATCCGGCCATGGCGCTTCTGGCGCTGATACCGCCGCTTTGGCGGCGGCGGATGAACCCGCGCGTGCGGGCATGGCGGCGGCAATTCTACCCCGATATCGAGGATTGGGGCCCCTATAACCGGGGCGATCTGCCGATGCCCCGCCACGCGCCTTAGCGTGAAAAAGCCCCGCCATCCGGGGATGACGGGGCAAGTCTGTCCGCGCCGAACGAGCCAGGCTGCCGGACATGGCGAAACGGTTCCGGGGTCAGTTCGGGCGTTCTGACATCTCGTCGCGGATCTGCTGGCGCAGGGTGTCGATGGGGATCATCTTGCCCTCGCGCCGGAAATGCCAGTAGGTCCAGCCGTTGCAGGATGGTGCGCCTTCCAGCCTTGCACCCACCTGATGGATCGAGCCCTTGATATCGCCGCCCGTCAGGCTGCCATCGGCGCGCACCTTGGCCTTGTAGCGATTGCCGAGGGAATAAAGCTCTTCGCCCGGACGCAGCATGCCGCGTTCGACAAGCTGGCCGAAGGGCACGCGCGGCTCGGCGCGCTTTCCGGTCGAGGTCGCCAGCGCCTCGGCATGGAGCTGGCGGATACGCGCCATGCGTTTCGCCGCGGCCTCGCGGTAGCCGCTTTCGCGCTCGATCCCGATGAAATCGCGCCCCAGCATCTTTGCGACCGCACCGGTGGTGCCGGTGCCGAAGAACGGGTCCAGAACGACATCGCCGGGGTTGGTGGTGCCGATCAGCACGCGGTGAAGCAGCGCTTCCGGCTTCTGGGTAGGATGGGCCTTGTCGCCGTGGTCATCCTTCAGGCGCTCGCCGCCATTGCAGATCGGCAGCACCCAGTCCGAACGCATCTGGACACCTTCGTTCAGCGACTTCAGGGCCTCATAGTTGAAGGTATATTTCGCGCTTTCCGATTTCGAGCACCAGATCAGCGTCTCATGGGCATTGGTCAGCCGCTTGCCACGGAAATTCGGCATCGGATTGGATTTGCGCCAGACCACATCATTCAGGATCCAGAACCCCTGGTTCTGCAATTCGGCGCCCACGCGGAAGATATTGTGATAGCTGCCGATCACCCAAAGCGCGCCATTGGGCTTCAGAAGGCGGCGCGCGGCGGCCAGCCATTCGCGGGTGAACTGGTCATAGGCCCCGAAACTGTCGAACTGGTCCCAGTGATCATCGACGGCATCGACACGCGAATTGTCGGGCCGGTGCAGATCGCCGCGCAGTTGCAGGTTATAGGGCGGGTCTGCGAAGATCAGGTCCACGCTTGCTTCGGGCAGGGCGTTCATGACCTCGATACAGTCGCCCGCAAGGATCTGGTTCAGCGGTAAGGCGCGCGCAGGCGCGTCGGTTCTGGTGTTCATCTCTGCCTCTCTCGATCCGCCGGACTTTTTCCGGTCTGGTATGATGAGGATGATGAGTCACAGGTGATTCGCCGTCAATTTATTTATTTGAATCAATTGCTTGTGGTTGTGGCTTTACACAAGATATTGTGGACGGGGGCGAAGGAGCGCCGATGATATGGGGTGACGCCCCGTTCGTTCAGGGCCGCGACATGCGCCGCGGTGGGATATCCGGCGTTTTTCTCCCATCCGTAGCCGGGGAACTGTTGCGCCAAATCCACCATGATCCGGTCGCGCTCTGTCTTGGCGAGGATCGAGGCCGCAGCGATGCTGAGCACGCGCGCATCGCCCTTGACCACCGCCAGCCCCGGCACGGGCAGCGCGCGCGGCAGCATATTGCCGTCGATCAGTGCGAAATCGGCGGGCCGGCGCAGTCCGGCCAGGGCGCGGCACATGGCCAGATGGGTGGCGTGAAGGATGTTGAGGCGGTCGATCTCGTCGATCCAGACATGGGCCACGGCGTAATCGGCGCTGTCGCGGATCGCATGCGCCAGCCGCGCGCGGGCACCGGCACCAAGCTTCTTCGAATCGTTCAGCCCCTCGGGCAGGCGGCGCATGTCCAGCACCACCGCCGCCGCCGTCACCGGCCCCGCCAGCGGGCCGCGCCCGGCCTCATCCACCCCCGCGACGTGGCGCGCGCCGCCAAGACGCGCATCCAGTTCATGGGCGTAGTCGGGCTGCTCAGGCTTCATGCCGATCACATTCTTGCAAGAAATTTACACATTGCGGCATGGTGCTTATTGTTGCCTATCATTGTAAACAAGAAATGTTTAGAACTATCGAGCCGGGCGGCGACAGTGCCGCCCCAGTGTTCCAGGGCGGAGAATTTTCAACCAAAGGTTGATCAAATCCGCCTGTGTTGATGTGTCTGTTTGGACAGCTAGGCTCTCCTGTTCCTCTTCCTTTAACCTGTTATGACCATGGCAGCAGACTTGATTAATG
>JAUNTV010000352.1 GCA_030538515.1 Paracoccus sp. (in: a-proteobacteria) | reverse complement strand
CCAGCGCCAGCGCGCGCGCGATGGCCACCCGCTGGCGCTGCCCGCCCGAAAGCTGCGCGGGAATGGCGTCAAGCACTGATTGCGGCAGCCCCACCATGCCCACCAGATCGGCCACGCGGGCGCGGCGGCTGGCGGGATCGCCGATGCCGTGGACCTCCAGCGGGTCGAGCAGCGCATCCGCAACGCGCATCCGGGCATTCAGCGCCGTCGCCGGGTCCTGAAACACGACCGAGACCACCCGCCCCAGCCGCCTGCGGGTGGCCGCGTCGAAGCGCCGGACCTCCTGCCCGGCGAAGAAGATCCGGCCGGCGGTCGGGGGTTGCAACCCGATCATCACCTTGGCGGCGGTGGATTTGCCCGACCCGGATTCCCCCACGATACCAAGTGTTTGCCCGCGATGGACGGCCAGTGACAGGCTGTCGACCGCGCGCACGAAGATGGATTTCGACAGCATCGGCACCCGGATGCGGAAATCCACCGAAACATCGCGCAATTCAATGACCGGGGCGGCGGTTTCAGCGGGGGTCATGGCGTTTCCTCGTCCGGGGGAAGGGGCGCATCACCGGGATGTGCCGCATAGACATGCTCGGTCCCCGCGATCCGGCGCATGACCGGCGTGACGCCCGCGCGGCGCGCCGGATCGGATGAGCGTGGCGCGAAGCGGTCGCCTGCCGGAAATTCGCGCGGCGAAGGCACGGTGCCGGGGATCTGGTGCAGGCGCTCTGCCCCGGATTCGATGCTGAGAACCGCCCCCAGAAGCCCGCGCGTATAGTCATGCACGGGCCGGGTCAGGATTTCGCGCGTGCGGCCCTGTTCGACCATCTGGCCCGCATACATGACCGCGATACGATGCGAGATTTCGGCCACCAGCGCCAGATCATGCGACACGAACAGCATCGCAAAGCCCAGTTCGGCGCGCAGCCTGTCAAGCAGTTCGACCACCTGTTTCTGCACGGTCACGTCAAGCGCGGTCGTCGGCTCGTCGGCGATGACAAGCCTGGGGTCGCGCGTCAGCGCCATGGCGATCAGCACACGCTGGCGCTGCCCGCCCGAAAGCTCATGCGGGTAGGAATTCAGCGTGCGTTCCGGGTCAAGGCCAACAAGCGTCAGCAGTTCTTCCGCGCTGCGCGTGCCGCCGCGCGCGGTCAACTGGCGCATCTGCGCGCGGATCAGCATCGCCGGGTTCAGCGACGACAGCGCATCCTGATAGATCATCGCGATGCCGGTGCCGCGCAGCGCATTGCGTTCCCGCGCGGGCATGGTCAGCAGGTCGCGCCCCTGAAACAATATCTCGCCGCTGATGCGCGCCTTCGGGTCCAGAAGGCCCATGATCGCCAGCGCGGTGATGGACTTGCCGCAGCCTGATTCACCCACCAGCGCCAGCGTCTCGCCGGGGCGGACCGCGAAAGAGACGTCATCCACCACATCGACCCTGCCATGACGGGGAAAGCCGATGCGCAGGTTGCGGACCTCCAGCAAGGGGGTTTCATCACCCTGATGGCGGGGGCGGTCGCTGCGCGCGATCTCGATACGGCGCAACTCGGCCAGACGCTCGGCCAGCGAGGTTTCGGGCGATGGCGCGGCGGGGGTGGCGGGGGTGGCGGCGGCGCGCCCGGCAGCCGGGGCGGCGCTGACCGGCGCGGCGGCGCGCGGGGCTGCCATGGCGTCGGTCATCCCCTCGGCCAGAATGTTCAGCGCCAGAACCGTGATCGTGATCATGAGGCCCGCGAAAAGCGTCGGCCACCACGCGCCCGACATGACCAGCTGCCGCCCCGCCGCGATGACATTGCCCCACGAGGGTTCCGGGTCGGGCACGCCGGCCTGAATGAAGGACAGCGACGCCTCGAACACGATGGCATCGGCGACCAGCACCGTCGCAAAGACCAGAATCGGCGCCATGCAGTTGCGCGCCACATGTTTCAGCAGAATCCGCGGGGTCGAGGCCCCCATGACGCGCACGGCGGCAACGTAATCTTCACCATATTGGCCGATGATATTGGCGCGGATCACGCGGGTCAGTTGCGGCGTGTAAAGAAAGGCAATGGTCAGCACCAGAACCGGCAGGGACTGGCCGAAGACGGTCACGAAAACCACCGCCAGCGCGATACCGGGGAAGGACATGATCATATCCAGCGCACGCATCAGCGCCTCGGCCACCCAGTGATGCGCGGTGGCGGCAATCGCCCCCAGGACCGAGGCCGCCACAAGCGCCACACCCGTCGCCGCAAGCCCGATCACCAGCGAATAGCGCGCCCCGTAAAGCAGCCGCGAAAGGATGTCGCGCCCCTGCCGGTCGGTGCCGAACCAATGCGCCGCATCGGGCGCTTTCGGGCCAGGCGTCAGGCCGGTGGCAAGCGGGCTGTAGGGGCTGAGCACGGGCGCGAAGATCGCCGCCAGCGTGACCATCAGCAGGATGCCAAGGGCCAGTTTCGATGCTGCCGGCAGATGGCGCAGCCCGCCAAGGCGCAGGTCCGGGCGCAGCAGCTTGCGGGTGGTTTCGGTTCGGATCACGTCAGACCGTCCTGATACGCGGATTGACCAGCACGTAAAGCAGGTCAACGATGATATTGATGACGACGAAGGCAAGCGCCACGGCCAGGGTCACGCCCTGCACCAGATTGGGTTCGTTATTGGTGACGCCATTCAGGATCAGCATCCCCATGCCGTTGATATTGAAGATGATCTCGATCACCACCGCGCCGCCCATCAGATAGCCGATGCGCAGGCCAAGCACGGTGATCGGCGTGATCAGCGCATTGCGCAGCACATTGCGCGCCACCACCACGCGGCGCGGGATGCCCGCGCCAAGCGCGGTGCGCACATAGTCGCGGTCAA
>JAUNTV010000351.1:817-2841 GCA_030538515.1 Paracoccus sp. (in: a-proteobacteria) | reverse complement strand
CCGAAATTCTGCGCGCCGATCTCGTCATGCAGCGCGAGCTGGGTTTCGAGGAAGTCGATATGGCCTTCCTCATCGGCGATCAGATCCTCGAACAGCGCTTTCGAGACGTAATCGCGGACCTTCTCGCAATGGTCGCGCGCCTCGATATAAAGCGTGCGGGCGTCATGTTCGCCGGCAAGATCGGCTTCCATCGTTTCCTTGATGTTCTGCCCGATCCGCAGCGGGTCGAGTTTTTGCAGGTTGGGATGGCCTTCCAGAAAGATGATCCGCTGAATCAGCCGGTCGGCATGGTTCATTTCCTCGATGGATTCGGCGCGCGATTTCTCGGCGATGCGCCCATAGCCCCAGTCTTCCTGAAGGCGGTAGTGCAGCCAATACTGGCTTACCGCCGTCAATTCCGAGCGCAGAGCTGCGTTAAGGTAGTCAATGACCTTTGCGTCACCCTTCATGTCCAAGTCCTTTCTGGTCAGCCCGCGACGCTTTTGCGCAGGCCAGTCAATATCGCCGGGACCGGTTTCCCCTCTCCCACGGCAAACCCGTCCGCCGCGCGCATTTCCGCGACGAACAACTTCATGCAACCGCCGCAATCGGCGCGTTTGCCAAGGGCATGGTAGATCTTGCCCGGCGTCACGATCGTATCAGGATCAGAGGCGCGCATCCAGCCGACAGCGGCGCGAATATCGTGATCCGTGATCTGGTTGCAGTGACAGACGATCATGAAGCTTTCCTTGGGTGTCGCGGGCTTGTCGGGTTCAGTGCTGCTTGTGCCCTGTGATCAGGGCCGGGCGTGGTGGCGGGCGGGCGCGCATGGATTTTGGGTGAGCGGCGCATTTCCTAGCGTTTTGGTCGGTTTCGCGGGATTTGTCAAAGTCTTTTTGTCGGACTTGGCGCGCGCCCTTGGGGTCCCGCGAAAAGAGACGATGCGTTTTCCCGCCGTTTCAGGGCCGGTTCATCCGCAGCCGGGCGCGTCTTGTGGTGCCGGTCGAATCGGTCACGCTGAGTTCCGATATGCCGGGGCTGGCGGTGATGCGGGTTTCGGGGCCGGGGGTGGCGATGACGGCGGGTGCGCCGTTCAGAAGCCAGGTATAGGGCGGCACGCCGCCGCGCAGCCGCACGGGAATGCTGTCGGATGTCAGTTCCAGCTCGGCCCCGTCGGGTGGAAACAGGATGGTCAGCGGATCGCCGGGCGCGGTGAAGGGCTGGCCCGGACGGGCAGCCGCCGGGGCGATCGCGCCCGCCGGCAGGAAGCGGCGCAGCGGCGCGGGCAGGCCGGGATTGGCGGTGATCAGCGTCTCGGGCGGGGGCGGCGGCAGGGGCGCGCGCCGGGTTCCCAGCATATCGAACATATCGAACAGAACCGGCGCGGCCAGATCGCCGCCGAAAGCGCCGGGCACCGGCGTGCCATCGGGCCGGCCAAGCCAGATCCCGCCCACGAAGCGCCCGTCATAGCCGATCGCCAGCGCGTCGCGGTGGCCGTAGCTGGTTCCGGTCTTATAGGCGATGCGGCCTGCGGGGCGGCCTTCGGGCGGGGGCACATGGGCCAGAATCGCGCCGATCTGCCAGGCCGCTGCCGGGCCGACCAGCCGGGTGCCCCCGCCCGATGGTTCGTGCTTGCCGGGCAGGACCGTCAGCGCCAGCACCTGCCCGCCGCGCGCGAGTGCGCCGTAGCCCGCCACGAGGTCATGAAGCGACACGCCCGCGCCGCCCAGAACCAACGCCAGCCCCGGCGTGCCGCCCTGCACCTCGACGCGCATGCCCGCGCGTCTCAGCGTGGCCATGATGCGGGGCGTGCCAAGGGCCTCGGCCACGCGGACCACGGGGATATTCAGCGATTCCTGCAAGGCGCGCCGGATCGTTACCGTGCCGCGAAAGCGGCGGTCGAAATTCTGCGGCTGCCAGCGGCCAAAGACGGCCGGGCGGTCCTCGATCATGGTTTCGGGATGGATCAGCCCGTCATCGAAGCCAAGCGCATAGACAAACGGCTTCAGCGTCGATCCCGGAGAGCGCAGCGCGCGGGTCATGTC
>JAUNTV010000351.1:0-807 GCA_030538515.1 Paracoccus sp. (in: a-proteobacteria) | reverse complement strand
GCGGCGTATCGCCATAATCGGCGGTGCCGATCTCGGCCAGAATCTCGCCGCTTTGATGATCGGCAAGGATCGCCGCCGCCGAGAGCCGTTCCGTTTCCCGGCTGACCGCCCGCGCGATCAGCGCCTCGACCCCGCGCTGAAGATGGGGGTCGATGGTGGTTTCGATCCTTGTCATGCCGGGGTTTTCGCGGCGCAGACGCTCGGCCAGAAGGGCGGCATGGCTGGGGAAGGCGCGCCGTGTGGTGGGCATGGGCGCGGCGCGGGCCAGATCGGCGGCTTCGGCGTCCAGAATCCCCACCGTCTCGGCCCGGTCTATGACGCGGTTGCGCGCCAGACGCGCGGCCTCGCGCCGGGGGGCGATATCGGGGCGGCGCGCCTCGGGCGCCTGGGGCAGCGCCACCAGAAGCGCGGCCTCGGCGGGGGTAAGGCGCGTGGGCTCGCGCCCGAACCACATGAGCGAGGCCGCCCGCACCCCTTCGGTATTGCCGCCATAAGGGGCAAGGCGCAGGTATAGCGCCATGATGCCCTGCTTGCCGATCCGGCGTTCCAGCGCCATCGCCAGCCGGGCCTGGCGCAGCTTGCCGCCCCATTCGGCGGTGGTGCCGCGTTCCAGCAGTCGCGCGGTCTGCATCGACAGCGTGGACGCGCCCGAGACCACGCGCCCGTGGCGCAGCGCCTGCGCGCCCGCGCGCAACGCCGCTTGCGGGTCGACGCCGTGGTGATCGGCGAAGCGGCGATCCTCCCATGCGATGAGCATCTGAAGAAAGCGGGGGTCGACGCCGGCTTCGGGGGGCGCCAGCCGCCACA
>JAUNTV010000015.1 GCA_030538515.1 Paracoccus sp. (in: a-proteobacteria) | reverse complement strand
TCCAGCGCCTCGAAGGCGTTCAGCCCGATGGTGTCGTAAAGCTCTGCCCTCGTCTGCATCTCGTCCAGCATGGCGGTGGTCGCCCCGTCGCGCGCCAGCGTCGCATAAAGCTTTGCCTGCGCCTTGTTCGCCACCCGCAGCGAGGAGACCGGCCAGATCACCATATCATAGCCAAGGTCCTGAAACTCCTGCGCGGTCAGGGCAGGCGTGCGGCCAAACTCGGTCATATTGGCCAGAAGCTTCACGCCGGGAAGCGCGGCGCGGACTTCGCGGAACATCTCGACCGAGGTCAGCGCCTCGGGGAAGATCGCATCGGCCCCGGCTTCCATATAAAGCTTCGCGCGGGCCACGGCGCCCTCGATCCCCTCGCTTGCGGCGGCATCGGTGCGCGCGATGATGCGCAGGTGACGGCGCGCACGCGCCGCCGCCGCGACCTTGGCGGCCATATCCGATGCGCTTGCCATCTTCTTGTCGTTCAGATGGCCGCATTTCTTGGGCAGAAGCTGGTCTTCCAGATGCACGGCACCCGCGCCCGCATCCTCGAAGCTGCGCACCATATGCATGACGTTCAGCGCCTCGCCATAGCCGGTATCGCCATCGACCAGAAGCGGCAGGCCGGTGGCCCGCGTGATCTGGCGGATGAAAAAGGCCACCTCATCCACGGTGATGATGCCCAGATCGGGCAACCCCATGGAGGCGGTCATGGCGGCACCCGACAGGTAAAGCGCGTCAAAGCCGGCGGCCTTGGCCTGAAGCGCGGCCTGACCGTTATGCGCGCCGGGCAGTTGCAGGATGCCGGGCGCATCCAGCAATTCCTGAAAGCGCAGCCCGGCCGGCCGGTCCGGGATATCAGAGCCGATAAGATAGGGCATGACTGTTCCTTCCTAGCCGCGTTCCGACAGCGGCACGAATTTGCGGTTTTCCGGCCCCGTATAATGGGCCGAAGGGCGGATGATCTTGCCGTCCTGACGCTGTTCGATCACATGCGCCCCCCAGCCCGAGGTCCGCGCGATCACGAAAAGCGGGGTGAACATGGCCGTGGGCACACCCATGCGGTGATAGGACACGGCGCTGAACCAGTCGAGGTTCGGGAACATCTTGCGCTCGGCGTCCATCACCGTCTCGATCCGCTCGGCGATATCGTAAAGACCCATATCGCCCGATTCCTCGGACAGGGCCTTCGCCACGCGCTTGATGACCACATTGCGCGGATCGGCGATGGTATAGACCGGGTGGCCAAAGCCGATGATGATCTGCTTCTGGGCCACGCGGGCGCTGATATCGGCGGCGGCCTGATCGGGGTTGGCGTAGCGCGACTGGATCTCGAAGGCGACCTCATTCGCGCCGCCATGCTTGGGGCCGCGCAGCGCGCCGATGGCCCCGGTAATCGCCGAATACACGTCAGAACCCGTCCCCGCGATCATTCGCGCCGTGAAGGTCGAGGCGTTGAATTCATGTTCCGCATAAAGGATCAAGGAAGTCTGCATGGCCCGGATATGCGCGTCCGACGCGGGCCTGCCATGCAGCAGACGCAGGAAATGCGCCGCGATGGATGTCTCATCACCTTCGACATCCACGCGCCGTCCGTTATGACTGAAATGATACCAGTAAAGCAGCATCGAACCCAGCGAGGCCATCAGCCGGTCCACGATATCGCGCGCGCCCGCCAGATTATGGTCGGCCCCCTCGGGCAGCGCGCAGCCAAGCGCGCTGACGCCGGTGCGCATCACATCCATGGGATGGGTGCTTGCCGGAAGCTGTTCCAGCAGCACCTGAACGGCGGCGGGAAGCCCGCGCAGCCGCGCGAGCTTGCCCTCATAGGCGGCAAGCTGCGCCTTGGTCGGCAGCGTGCCATGGACCAACAGATAGGCGATTTCCTCAAACGTCGCGGCCTCCGCGATAATGCAGGTCATTGCCGGTCTGCCCCACGGTGCAAAGCGCGGAATTCCCCGCCTCGACCCCCGAAAGCGCCACCGATTTCTTGGCCTTGAGTGCCATGTCTGCCCCCCCTTTTTCGCCTGATCAGGCCTTGAAATCGAAGATGCCGGTCGGACGCGGCCCACCCAGACGGCCGGCTTCGACCACGAAATTCAGCGCCGCCAGATCGCCCGCGCGCAGATCGGCCAGGGCCTCGGCCGCTTGCAGGAAGCGGGTCTGTTCAGCGAGTGCGATGATGCCGTCCGAAAGCGTCAGGAACTTCTGCTTGTAATTTTCGCGCACAAACGGACGCGCGCCATCGGGATGGGCATCGGCAAGGGCCAGTTCATCCTCGATCACGGTGCCGTCCTTCAGGGTGACGACCACGCGGCCACCGAACGCCTTTTCCTTGGGGTCCTGCGAATGGTAGCGGCGCGTCCATTCCGGGTCTTCGGTCGTGGAAATCTTGTGCCACAGCGCCACGGTTTCGGGCCGGTTGGCGCGTTCGGTGGCATAGGATTTTTCGTGATGCCAGCCGCCATCTTCCAGCGCGACCGCGAAGATATACATGATCGAGTGGTCCAGCGTTTCGCGGCTGGCCTTCGGGTCCATCTTCTGCGGGTCATTCGCGCCGGTGCCGATGACGTAATGCGTGTGGTGGCTGGTATGGATGGTGATGCTGTCCACCTTCGACAGATCGCCGACCTTCGGCCCCATGCGCCGGGCAAGGTCGATCAGCGCCTGCGACTGGTATTCAGCCGAATGCTCCTTGGTATAGGTGTCAAGGATGGCGCGCTTGGCCTCGCCCTTGCCGGGCAGCGGCACGCGGTAAAGGGCACCCGGCCCCGACAGAAGGTAGGCGATGAAGCCATCCTCGCCTTCCCACGCGGGCGAGGGCGCGCCTTCGCCGCGCATCACGCGGTCCACCGCCTCGATCGCCATCTTGCCCGCGAAGGCGGGGGCATAGGCCTTCCAGGACGAGATCTCGCCCTTGCGGGACTGGCGCGTGGTGGTGGTGACATGCAGCGCCTGCTGGACGGCCTGATAGATGGTTTCCGTATCCAGCCCCAGAAGCGTGCCGATCCCCGCCGCCGCCGACGGGCCGAGATGGGCGATATGGTCGATCTTGTGTTCATGCAGGCAGATGCCGGTGACAAGATCGACCTGAATTTCGTAACCCGTCGCAAGACCCCGGATCAGGTCCGCGCCCGATTTGCCGGTATGCTGCGCCACGGCGAGAATGGGCGGGATATTGTCGCCGGGATGGGAATAATCCGCCGCCAGATAGGTGTCATGGAAATCGAGTTCGCGCACCGCCACGCCATTGGCATAAGCCGCCCATTCCGGCGAAACGGTGGTGCCGCTGTCGACGCCGAACACCGTCGCGCCGGGCTTGTAGGGATGCGCCATCGCCTGCGCACGGGCCGAGGCCACCGGACGGCGCGCGACCGAGGCCGCCGCGACCGCGGCGTTATCGATGATCCGGTTGATGATCATATCGGTGACATCGGCATCAACCGCGACGGGATCGGCGGCGACCTCGGCGATTTTCCAGGCAAGCTGATCTTCGCGGGCCAGCTTCTCGGCGGATTTATAGGTGCGGATTTCATGGGTGTTCATCGCGGTCTCCTTGGGATGGAAGCGCCCGTAGCCAGCCGATGCGGCGGGGTCTTGCCGGGCCTTCGCAAAATTTGCCCTTGCAGCTTTTCACAAGCGCCCATTCCCCGTAAAGGTTGAAGTTGCAGAGAGTTGCAAAGACCCCCGCCGGGGCCTGCGAAGGTTGCGAAGACGCGGATGAGAAACAGCTATCTTGGCGGCCAGTTGCGCCGTTTGCGCGAAACCCACGGCATGACGCAGGCCGCCCTGGCGCGCCTGCTGGGGCTGTCGCCAAGCTATCTGAACCAGCTTGAACGCAACCAACGCCCCCTTTCGCTGGCCGTGCTGCAAAAGCTGGACGAATCCTTCGGCGCGGAAGCGCAGCCCTTCCACGATGCCGGCAACGGGCGGCTGGCATCGCGGCTGCGCGCGGCGCTTGCGGATCAGGGCGCGCTGCCCGGCCTGTCGGAACTGCATGATTTCGCGGATAATTCCCCCGCCCTGGCCAAGCTTCTGCTGGATATGCGCCGCCGCCTGCGGGCCGCGACGGAGCGCGCCGATATGCTGGCCGAGCAGGTCTCGGGCCAGCCCGGCAGCCCCGCCGCCCCCACCGCATTCGAGGCCGTGCGCGATTATTTCTACGCGCGGCGCAACCATATCCCCGAACTCGACCGCGCCGCCGAACCGCTTGGCGCGCTTTTGCCGGTGAATGCGCGCGCCGATGCGCTGGCGACCTATCTGGCCGACCGCTACGGCGTGACGATCCAGCCCGCCAGCGACCCCGCCACCTTGCGCCATTTCGATGCGGATGCGCGTATCCTTCACGTCTCGGGCGATCTCAGCGATGCGCAGCAGGCCTTCCAGATGGGCACGCAACTGGCGCTGCTGGAGGAATCGCGCAGCATCGACCGGCTCTGCCACGCATCGAACCTGACGCCCGAAGATCAGCGCCTGTTGCGAATCGGGCTGGCCAATTACTATGCCGGCGCGCTGATCCTGCCCTATGGCGAATTCCTGACCGCCGCCGAAAAGGCGCGCTATGACATCGAATGGCTGGCCCGCCGCTTTCTGGTCGGATTCGAGACGATCTGCCACCGGCTGTCATCGCTGCAAAGACCCGGCGCGCAGGGGGTGCCGTTCTTCTTCATCCGCGTGGACCGGGCGGGGAATATCTCGAAACGGCAATCGGCGACGGATTTCCACTTTTCGCGCTTTGGCGGCTCATGCCCGCTGTGGACGGTTTATGACGCGTTTTCGCATCCGGGGAAGGTTCTGCGTCAGGTCGCCCAGATGCCCGACGGGCGACGCTATCTGTGGATCGCGCGGATGGTCAGCCATGGCGGCGGGCGTTTCGGCGCGCCGGTGAAAAGCTTCGCGCTGGCGCTTGGCTGCGACATCACCCATGCCGAAAAGCTGATCTATGCCGAGGGGCTTGACCTGCTTGGCCCGGATGCGGCGACGCCCATCGGACCGGGCTGCAAGCTATGCGACCGCCCGGCCTGCCCGCAACGCGCATTCCCGCTGATCGGCCAGCCCATCGCGCCCGATCCGGGGCGCACGGGCTTCGCGCCCTATTCCTCGGGCGCGCTGTCCTTGCCGTAATAGACGGTCCCGATCTCGATCTGGCCGCGCCCCGTCTCGCGCCGGTGGCGGTTGGTGTCGCGCAGGGAATAGACGCAGCCGCAATATTCCTGCTGATAGAATTCCTCGCGCTTGGAGATCTCGATCATGCGGCTGGAACCGCCGCCCTTGCGCCAGTTGTAATCCCAGTATTCCAGCCCCGCATAAGGCTTCACCGCGCGCGCCCCGCAGCCGTTGATCTGCTTCATGTCCTTCCAGCGCGATATCCCAAGGCTGGAAGTCATCACCGGAAAGCCGTTCTCATGCGCATAAAGCGCCGTGCGTTCGAAACGCATGTCGAAGCACATGGTGCAGCGGATGCCGCGTTCGGGTTCCCATTCCATGCCCCTGGCGCGCGCAAACCAGTTGTCGGTATCGTAATCGCAATCGACGAAGGGCACGTCATGGGTTTCGGCGAAGCGGATGTTCTCATCCTTGCGCAGCAGATATTCCTTCTGCGGATGGATATTGGGATTGTAGAAAAAGATCGTGTAATCAATGCCCGAGGCCGTCATCGCCTCCATCACCTCGCCCGAGCAGGGGGCGCAGCAGCTATGCAGCAGCACCTTTTTCTCGCCATTGGGGGGCGTAAGGACAGGGCGGGTGAAATCGTCGGACATGGCTCTGATCGCGGTTGCTGAGGCTGCGTATCTAGCGCGAATCAGCCGCAATAAAAAGGGCAGGCCCCGATGGACCCGCCCGATCCGGCCTGCGGTGGGCCTTATTCCGCCTTGGCGCCGGTGCCGCGGATGGTCGGGACCACCTGATCGCCCCAGGCACCCGCGCCGTTATGGAAGCGCGACACGCGGATCACCTCGACCGAGACGCCTTCGTTGACAGCGCGCTGCACGGCGTCGTTCAGGCGGTGAACGGCCTCGGCGACGCGGTGGATGGCACGGGTTTCGCGGTCGCCTTCGGGAAGGTCGATGCGCTGGAATTCGGGATCTGCGTTCATGTCTTGCTCCTCCGGGGTGGGGTCCGCGCCACAGTGTAATGGCGCGGAGCGGGTTACAGGGGCTTATTCGGCCGCGAACTGGTTCGTCAGGCCGTGCCTGCCCGCGGCTTATTCAGCCGCGAACTGGTTCGTCAGGCCGTGCCTGCTCGCGGCTTATTCAGCCGCGAACTGGTTCATCGTATTGGCATGGCCGCCGGCTTTCAGCGCACGTTCGCCGCCGACCATCTCCTTGAAGGTATCGCCAAGGTCCGAACCGACTTCGTGCTGATGCTTGACCGCCGAGATGCCGCGCCGGATTTCCTCGCGCTGAACGGTTTTGACATAGGCCAGCATCTTGTCATCACCGAAATAGCCGCGCGAAAGCTCATCGACCGATTTCGCCGTCAGGTGGAAGGTCGGCAGCGTGATCAGGTTGTGGAACACCCCCGCCTGGGTCGAGATATCATGCTGGAAGCGTTGCAGGCGCGCGTCGGCCTCTTGCCCCAGATCGGTGGCGTCGAATTCGGCGCGCATCAGCTCATTGCCTTCGGGGTAGTCGGCGGCGGTGATCCTGCCCTCGGCCAGCCACTCGTCACGGACCTGTTTGCGCAGGTTCAGCGTCCAGTTGAAGGAAGGCGAGTTGTTGTAAACCAGCTTGGCATTGGGGATCGCCTGACGAACCTCGTTCACCATGGATGCGATTTCGGCGACATTGGGCGTATCGGTTTCGATCCACAGCATATCGGCCCCGCCCTCGGTCAGATTGGCGATGCAATCTTCGATCACGCGCGCCCGGCCCGAACCTTTCTTGAACGGGAACAAACCGTTAGGCAGGCGACGGGGGCGAACGAACTGACCGTCCAGACGGATCGCCAACTCGCCATCGGCAATGGGATTGGTGTCGGTGATGGCCTCGGTATCCAGCCATTTGATATATTCGGCGGCCAGATCGCCGGGCTGCTGGCTGACCGGAACCTTCTGCGTCAGGCCCGCGCCAAGGCTGTCGGTGCGCGCCACGATGACGCCTTCATCGACGCCCAGTTCCTCGAACGCCAGACGGCAGGCGCGCAGCTTTTCGATGAAATCCTCGCGCGGGACGGTGACTTTGCCGTCCTGATGGCCGCATTGCTTGGCGTCGGACACCTGATTTTCGATCTGAAGGCAGCAGGCACCGGCCTGGATCAATTCCTTCGCCAGCAGATAGGTCGCATGTTCGTTGCCGAAGCCCGCGTCAATATCGGCGATGATCGGCACGACATGGGTTTCGAAATTGTCGATGGCCTCGATGGCGGCCTTTTCGGCGGCGGCATCACCGGCCTTGCGCGCGGCGTGCAGATCCTTGAACAGATCATTCATCGCGACCTCATCGGCCTGACGCAGCGAGACATAGATCTCGCGGATCAGGTCGCGCACGGCCAGCTTTTCATGCATCGACTGGTCGGGCAGATGGCCCCAGTTGTTGCGCAGGCCCGCAACCATCCAGCCCGACAGATAGACATAGGCGCGTTTCGTCGTGCCGCGCAGGCGCTTGACCGATTTGATCATCTGCTGCGCGTGAAAGCCCGACCAGCAGCCAAGCGACTGCGTGGACAGCGTGGGGTCGCGGTCGTAATCGGCCATGTCCTGACGCATCACCCCGGCCATGTCGCGGGCGATATCCAGATGCGTGTCATAGCTGTTCTGAAGCTTCAGCTGCACGATATCGTCAACGCTGATCCCGTTCGAGGTCTGCCCCGAGGGGTAGCGCTTTTCGACTTCGGCACGCAGTTCTGCGTAGGTTTTGCGCTTGGTCATGGTCTCTCCTTTCATGACATGTTCACGGCTTCCGGGGACGTATGGCTTGCCCTGATCTTGCGTCGATCTTCTGCGGGTGATTCCGCCTCCTCACATTTGTCACAATAGTAATGTCATTTTGAAAAGCCATGAGGCCTTTACAAAAATGGGGTAACTCTGTCACATTTGTCAGATAAGTTATGTTTGTAATGTCAGGTTTGTAATATGGCCGCGCGGAATGAGAAGCTGATCATCGGGCAGCGCCTGAAAGTGCTGCGCACCACTTTGGGGCTGACGCAGGCGCAGATGGCCGAACAGCTTGGCGTCTCGGCCAGCTATATCACGCTGATCGAATCCGATCAGCGCCCGGCCTCGGCCAAGCTTCTGATGCGGCTGGCGCAGGTCTACGACATCAACGTGGCGGAACTGGCGCCCGGCACCGACAGCCAGCTGGCGGCGGATTTCGAAGCCGTGCTGAAAGACCCCGCCCTTGAGACCGAAGGCGTGGGCCGCGCCGAGATCGAGGCCGTGCTGCAAGCCTCGCCCCGCATCGCCAGCGCCCTTGTCCGCCTGCAAGGCCGCTTAAGCGATGCCTTGATGCGCGGGCAGGTCGACCAGAACCCGCTGACCGACCGCAACAAGGTTGAAGCGCTGGCGCAGGTCGCCAAACCGGTCGAGCAGGTGCGCGACTGGTTCTACGAAAACCGCAACTATATCGACGATCTCGACCGCGTGGCCGAAGGCGTGGCCGAGGAACACCGCCTTCACCGCGACGAATCGGGCGCGGCACTGACCGCGCTTCTGGCGGCCCATCATATCCGCGTGCGCCGGCTGCCGGCCTCGGTCATGGGCGGCACGCTGCGGCGTTATGATCCGCATCGCAAGGAGCTGCTGATCTCGGAGCTTCTGGACATCGCCAGCCGCCGCTTCCAGATCGCGGTGCTGATCGCGCGGCTGGATTATCAGGACCTCATCGATGATGTGATGGGCAACGCCTTCGAAGGCGATGCCGCCCGCAGCCTTGCCCGCGTCAGCATGTCGAACTATTTCGCCGCCGCCCTCTTGATGCCCTATCGCCACTTCCTGAACGCCTGCGAGACCGAACGCTATGATATCGAACTGGTCGGCCACCGTTTCGGCACCAGTTTCGAGCAGACCGCCCATCGCATGACCACCCTGCAACGCCCCGAGGCGCGCGGCATCCCCTTTTTCTTCGTGCGAGTGGACCGGGCGGGGAATGTGTCCAAGCGCTTCAGCGCCGGGCGTTTCCCCTTTTCGCGCTTCGGGGGCACCTGTCCCTTGTGGAATATCCATGGCGCTTTCGAGACGCCGGGGCGCGTCACCACCCAGCTGATCCGCATGCCCGAAGGTGCGCGCTATTATTCGATCGCGCGCACGGTGACGCGGGCGGGGGGCAGCTTCTCGGCCCCTGCCCCGCGCCTGGCGGTCGGGCTTGGCTGCGACGTGGCCTTCGCGCCGCGCCTGATCTATGCCGACAGCATCGATCAGGAACGCACCCAGCCCACCGATATCGGGCTGAACTGCTATCTTTGCGAAAGGCAGGATTGCGCCTCTCGCGCGCAGGCCCCGATCAATCGCAACCTTGCCGTGAATGAGCTGGAACGTTCGGTCGCGCTGTTCAGCTTCGACCCCGAATGATGCGACCGCGCGCGCCTTAGCCGCGCAATTCCCGTGTCACCGGCCGGGTCAGCGCCAGCCCCGCCGGGATCAGCGCCACCAGAAGCGCCAGCGTGAAACAGGCCGCGACAAGGTGGATTTCGGGCCAGGAAAGCGAAGGCGTGATCAGCATTCCGGTCTGCGCCGACAGCACCGCCGAAAGCACCCTGACCGCCACAAGCGCCACCCCCAGCCCAAGCACCGATCCCGCGCCAAGCAGGATCGCCGCATAGGACCAGATCAGCGCAAAGATCATCCGTGCCGGCGCGCCAAGCGCCTGCAACAGCGCCAGCCTGCGCGCGAAAAGCCGTGAAAGCACGATCAGCCCGGTCAGCACGGCCGCAGCCACCAGCACCTGCGTCACCACCGACATGACCGACATGACCGCGCGCAGATCGCCCATCAGCCCATGCAGCCGCGACAGCACCGCGCCGGGAAAGAAAGCCATGCTGCGATCCGTCGAAAACGCCGCCTGCATCCCGTAAGCCGTGGCCAGATCGGGCGTCGTCACCAGCACCGCAGGCGTGCCGGGGAAGAATTCGGGATCATGGGGCGCACCAAGGCTTTCATCATCCGGGTCGGTCTTGCCATTGCCCATGCCATGGGTCAGCCAGACGCTTTCCACCGGCACGATGATGGCGTCATCCCATGGGCTTCCCGTGGGGCCCATGCGCCCGGTGATATGCAATTGCTCATGGCCATGGGCGTCTTCCTCGGCGGCATGGCCGTGGCCATGGGCGGGGGTGAACGCGTCACCGATGGCAAGGGGCACGCGCGCGCCGGCCACGGCCTCGGCATGGGTGGCGAAGATGCGCCCTTCGGCCAGATCGCCGGAAAGATGGGCAACGAAGCCCGCGTCCGCGCCGATGATCGGGTGGCCCCGCCAACTGTCGCCGTAAGCGATCGGGGTGATGCGCGTGCCCTCGGACCGGGCGGCGGCAGTGCTGAGCGCCTGCCACATCGCGCCGTCCAGCAGGGGCGCGTCCGTGGGGCGCAGATAGACCGTCGCCAGCAGCATCGAGACCTCATCCCCCGGCGCGGCCACGACCAGATCGAATTTCTCGGCCACCCGCGCGCTTGCCTGCCGAAGCCCGCGTTCCTGCGCGATCAGCCCCGCGCCGATCCCCACCGAAAGCGCGACAAGCACGACAAAGGCCGCATTCGTCCAGAAATAGCGCCGCAGCAGGCCGCCGATCAGCACGCGCAGCTGAAACCCCCGGCAGATCAGCCAGCCGATGAGAAGCGCGGGCAAAAGCAGCCCGGCCAGAAGCGCCCAATCCTGCGCCGCCGCGGGCAGCGCCGTCCACAGATCCCGCATCACCCCTCGCTGAGTTCGCCGTCACGGATGGTCAGAACGCGATCCATCGCCGCCCAGACATGATCGTCATGGCTGACCACGATGACGGTGCGACCATCCTCGCGCGCATGGCCCGCCAGATCGGTGATCAGCCGGTCGGCGGCGGCGCGATCAAGGCTGGCGGTGGGTTCATCCGCCAGCAGGATCGCCGGATCATGGGCAAGCGCGCGCGCCACGGCGACGCGCTGACGTTCCCCGCCCGAAAGAAGATCGGCGCGCCGTCTGGCCAGCCCCTTGATGCCAAGGCGTTCCATCAACAGATCGACACGCGGGCCAAGTGCCGCGCGATCAGGGCGGAACGCCGCCGAGACAAGCGCGTTTTCCCGCGCCGAGAGTTCCTCGAACAAAAGAAAATCCTGGAATATCATGCCGATGTTCCGCCCCCGGAAGCGGGTTCGCCCCGCCTGCGACAAGGCCGCCAGATCGGTGCCGCCCCAATCCAGCACACCTTCCGCCGCGACCAGACCCGCCAGCGCATGCAGAAGCGTGGTCTTGCCCGCGCCCGAGGGGCCGCGAATGGCGCAAAGGCTGCCCGGCACCAGATCAAGCCCGGCGACCGAGATCAGCACCCGATCATCGGCGCGGACCGAGAGATCGCGGATGCGCAGCCCCAGAGCCATGCCTATTGCCGCCGATAGGTCGCATCGACCAGGCGCACGCGGCTGACGAAGCCCAGTTCGGGGTCGGTATGGGTGCCCAGTTCCAGAAGCCCGCTGACCGCGATGGGCACGTTGAAGTCGATCACCTGCACAAGCCGCTTGGTATAGATGGCGATGATATCGGTGGGCCAGTCGGCGGCGTCATTGCAAAACGGGCAGACCGCCATGGGCCGCCGCGTCAGCACGAAAAAGCTGCTTTCGGCGCGCAAGGGCGGGGCCATGAAGCCGCGCACGCTGATACGGCTGCCCTTCAGCCCAAGCGCCAGATCGGAAAAGCTCTGATCCTTGTTGTAGAGATCGCGCAGCAGGATCGTGTCATCGCCTGCGGCGACGGCGGCACGGCCGGCAAGCGGCAGCGTGGCAAGGGTGAGAAGCGCGTGGCGGCGCGTAAGCGGGCGCATGGCGAACCTTTTCCATTGGAAACGGGGCGGGCCGCGAACGGCCACGCCCCTGTTTTAGCATATCACCGCTTATTCGGTGGTCACGGCCTTGTGCATGACATGGAAGATCATGTTCTGCTCGATCACGCCGCGGAACAGGTGCGACCACGGGCCAGAGGCCATGACGGCCACATCCTCGCCCGAATGGGTTTCCGAACTCATCGGGATCAGCGCCTGCTGGAGATAGTCGATATCGGTGGCCTCTTCCTGGGTCAGATCGGGGCGCGAGCCGGTATAGTCATTCGCGCCTTCTTCCTGATGCAGGATCGAACCGGGGCCGTTCAGATAGCCCGCGACCGTATAGGGCCTGCCGTCCAGCCCGCGTGACGGCTCGCCGGTATGTTCATGGCCGTGATCGTCGACTTCGTAGCAAAGGCCGGTGATCGGCGTGCCGCGACCGCAATAGCCGTTGAAGGTAATGGCATGTTCATGATCGGCGGTGACGATGATCAGCGTCTCGGCGGGGTCGACCATCTCGACGGCCTTGGCGATGGCTTCAGCGAAGGCGGCACCGTCGGTCACGGCGCGATGCAGGTTGCCGCCGTGGTTGGCGTGATCGACACGGCCTGCCTCGATCTCAAGGAAATAGCCCTCGGGGTTGGCGGAAAGGTTGTTGATCGCGATCTCGGTCATTTCGGCCAGAGAAGGCTCATCCACGCGGTCTTCTTCGTATTGCATGTGGCTGGCTTCGAACAGGCCGAGGATCGGCTTCGACTGATCGGCAGCGGCAAGGGTTTCGTCGTTCCAGACATATTGCCAGCCATGGGCCACGATTTCATCGACCAGATTGCGGTCATCGGTGCGCCGGCCGTTCTTGCCTTCGTCATCGGTGACGCCATTGGGCAGGAAATGCTGACGCCCGCCGCCCATGGCGAAATGCAGGGTGCCCGCCTCGATCGCGTCGACCATCTGGGCGGCGATATCCTTCTGGGCGCAGTTTTCGGGAAGCTGGGTGTTGTCTTCCCAGTCGCGGTTGGCGGTCTTGGCATAGACGGCGGCGGGCGTCGCATGGGTCATGCGCGCGGTGGTCACGATGCCGACCGATTTCCCCATGTCCGAGACGATCTCGGCGAAGGTGGTCAGGCCTGCGGTCTGGAACGCCTCGCAATTGTCGAAGCCGCCGGCATCATCGATATTGATGGTGCCGTTGCGCGACTTGATGCCGGTGTTCATGGCGCTGGCGGTCGGCGCGGAATCCGGGGTCTGGCCGTTGGTGGTATAGGTCTTCACCAGGGCCAGGTTCGGGAAGGCTTCCTGCGGCAGAACATGATCGTCGCCCAGGCCCCCGGCCTGCTGGCCGACCCAGATGCGGGTGGCATAATTCGTGCCCACGCCATTGCCGTCAGCCACGAACAGAATCACGTTCTTCGCGCGCCCGGTATTGGGCTGAATCGCCTCAAGCTCGGCGATGCGGGCCTGCGCATCGGTGAACCAGGGGCTGTCGGACTGGGCAATCGTGACTTGCGCCGAGGCGGTGCTGGCCAAAAGCATCGCCGAAAGGCCAAGGGGGGCAATGAAGTATCGCATAAGAGGCTCCGGTTTGGGTTCGGGGCGACTCATGGCAGCGGAATATGACCGGCGCTTTACGCTTTTGTGACGCTCAGATGACGGTGTGTTCAGCCCCTGCCGTGGGGCTCGTCCCAGTCGATCACCGGGTTGATCGGGATGATCCGGTAGGGGTTAATCGTGTCGTGGCTATAGTGGTAATGGCGCACGATATGGTCGAAATTCACCGTTTCGGCCACGCCGGGGCGCTGATAGAGTTCGCGCGTCCAGCCCCAGAGCGCGGGATATTCGCGCAGCCATTTCCGGTTGCATTTGAAATGCGTGTGATAGACCGGATCGAAGCGCAGAAGCGTGGTGAACAGCCGCCAGTCGGCTTCGGTCAGGCGCGCGCCGGTCAGATAGCGGGTCTGCCTCAGCAGGCTTTCCAGCCAGTCGAGCGCATCGAACAAGGGGGTGATCGCCTCGTCATAGGCGCTTTGGCTGGTGGCGAAACCGGCCTTGTAGACGCCGTTGTTCACGCGGTCATAGATGCGCTCGTTCAGCGCGTCGATCTGTTCGCGCAGGTCTTCGGGGTAATAATCATCGCCGTTGCCGGTCAACCCGTCGAAGGCGGTGTTGAACATGCGGATGATCTCGGCGCTTTCATTGCTGACGATGGTGCCCTGCTGCTTGTCCCAAAGCACCGGCACCGTCACCCGCCCCGAGGCTTCCGGATCGGCGCGCAGATAGATATCGCGCAGGAAAGGCAGGCCGAACAGCGCGTCGCCGGTGGCACCGGGGAAGTCGGTGCGGAACTCCCACCCCTCGGCCAGCATGTCGGGATGCACGACCGAAACCCCGATATGCGGCGCCAGCCCCTTGATCTGGCGGAAGATCAGCGTGCGATGCGCCCATGGGCAGGCATGGCTGACGTAAAGATGATAGCGCCCGCTTTCCGCCTTGAAGCCGCCCTTGCCGGACGGGCCGGGCGCGCCATCGGGCGTGATCCAGTTGCGCCATGAGGTGGTCGTTCGCTGAAAGCGACCGCCAGTGCTTTCGGTATCATACCAGACATCATGCCAGACACCATCGACCAACTGACCCATGGCCTATCCTTTCCCTTGGCTACCGGCCCAGAATGACCCTGACAGCAGGGCGGCACCAGCCCCCGGATGGCGAAGCCCGCGTTCGGCATGGGCGAACGGCTACCGGTCCGTCTGCGCCTTGATCCGCCCCGACAGCAGCGCCACCGGCACCATGCCGATCAGCACGATCAGCAGTGCCGCGATCGAGGCGTCCTCATAGGTGCCGCGCGCGGCTTCCCCGTAAAGATGGGTGGCAAGGGTTTCCACGTTCAGCGGGCGCAGCAGCAGCGTCGCGGGCAGTTCCTTCACGCAATCCACGAAGATCAGCAGTCCCGCCGCCACCATCGAGGCGCGCGACAAGGGCATGTGGATGCGCCGGAAGACGCCCCCCGGCCGGGTCCCGAGGCTGCGCGCGGCGTGGTCATAGGTCAGCGGCACGCGCGTCATCCCCGCCTCGATCCCGCCCGAGGCGATGGCCAGAAACCGCGCAACGTAAGCATAGATCATGCCCGCCCCCGCGCCCAGAAGAACCAGCCGGGGGGCATCGGCCATGAACCAGCCAAGGGCCGTCGCAAGCTGGCGGTCGGCGAAGATGATCACCGGCAGAAGCCCGATGGCCAGAATCGTTCCGGGCACCGCATAGCCGATGGTCGACAGCCTGACCGCCCCGCGCGTCAGGCGGCTGGCCGAAAAGCGCGGCGCGGCGCTGATGATCATCCCCAGCCCGACCGCGATCAGCGTCGCCGTCAGCGCCAGTGATGCCGTATGCCAGGCCTCGGTCCAGATCCGCGCGGGGATGCCCGCGAACTGATAGCGCTTCCACGCCTGATCCAGCAGATAAAGCGCGGGCACCACGAAACCCAGAAGCACCGGGATCAGGCAGGTCAGCATGGCGGCCGCCCCGGAAAGCCCCCGCAGCCGGGTCCGTGCCAAAGGGGCCTGCCGGCGCGTGCTTGCGGCATAAAGCTGGCCGCGCCGGGCCCACCGCTCCATCAGGATCAGCGCCACCACGACCAGCAGCATGACGATGGCGATCTGGGCGGCACCGGGCAGGTCGGTGCGGTTGAGCCATGTCGAATAGACCGCCACCGTCAATGTGCGCACGCCAAGGAATTCGGCGGCACCGATGTCGTTCAGCGTCTCCATCAGCGCCAGCGCCATGCCCGCCGCGATGGCCGGACGCGCCAGAGGCAGCACGATGCGCCAGAAAATCCGCAGGGGCCCCGCGCCAAGCGTGCGCGAGGCCTCGATCATATTGGCGGCCTGCGTGGCGAAAAGCGCGCGCACCGGCAGATAGACGTAAGGGTAAAGGACCAGCCCCAGAAGGATGATGCAGCCGGTCATCGAACGGATATCGGGCAGGCGGAACTCTCGCGGGCCGGAATAGCCCATAAGATCGCGGATCAGCGTCTGCACCGGGCCGATCGGGTGCAGAATATCCAGATAGGCATAGGCCACGATATAGGTGGGCACTGCCAGCGGCAGCAGCAGCGCCCATCCCAGAATACGGCGGCCGGGAAAGTCGAACCCCGCCACCAGCCATGCCGTGACCGTGCCCAGGACCGCCACGATCACGCCCACGCCGGCCAGCAGGATCACCGTCTGGCTCAGCGCATTGGCCAGCACATTGCGAAACAGATGCGACCAAAGCCCGCTGCTGCCCTGCGCCGCGAACCAGAACAATGCCGCCACCGGAAGGATGACGACCGCCGCGATCAACAGGGCGGCGATCTGCCAGCCTCGGCCCGGCTCATGCGACATTGACATTCTCCTCAGGGCGCTGCCCCCCCGCTGCCGGGGGAACAGACGCAAGCGCGACCCGAGGTCAGTTATCGAAGCCCACCTCATCGGTCAATTCGCTGGCCGCCTTGCGCTCGCGTGCGATGGTGGTCAGGCTGGTTCCATCGACATGAAGTTCGCCGAACTCGCCCACCAGTTCGTTGACCGGAACGCCCGGCTTCACCGGATATTCGAAATTGGCATCGGCATAGATCTTCTGCGCCTCATCCGAGACAAGGAATTCCAGAAGCCTCACCGCCGCGTCGCGGTTGGGCGCATGGCGCGCGACCGCCGCCCCCGAGACATTGACCTGCGTGCCGCCGTTTTCGAAGGTCGGCAGGATCAGCTTGATCGCCCTGGCCCATTCCTCCTGCTCGGGGCCGCCCGCGCCGGAACGCATCAGGCCGACGTAATAGGTGTTGGCAATACCGATATCGCAGATGCCGCCCATGATGTCGCGCGCCACGTCACGGTCGCCGCCGCCCGCCGTGCGCGCCAGATTGGCCTTGACGCCCTCCAGCCAGGTCCTGGCGGCTTCCGCGCCGTGATGCGTGATATAGGCCGCCGTCAGCGCGATATTATAGGGATGCTGGCCCGAACGGATACAGACGCGCCCCTGCCATTCCGGGTCGGCAAGGTCTTCGTAATGGAAGCTGGTCAGTTCCAGATCCTTGTCGGCGTAAAGCGCGCGCGCGCGCAGCGACAGCGCGAACCAGTTGCCATCCGCATCACGCAGGTTTTCGGGGATGGCAGCCGTCAGCACCTCGGATTCGACCGGCTGGGTCAGGCCGCGATCCACCAGATCGACCAGATTGCCGATATCGACCGTCATCAGCAGATCGGCGGGCGAGGCATCGCCTTCCTGCTCGACCCGCTCGGGCATGCCGTCCTTCAGGAAGATCGTGTTCACCGCGATCCCCGATTCGGCGGTGAAGGCTTCCAGCAAAGGCTCGACCAGTTTCGGCTCTCGCGTGGTGTAAAGGTTCAGTTCATCCGCCATGGCGGTCGTGCCTTGCAGCGCGAATGCCGCCCCGAGGGCGATCAGAATGCCGTTTCGCATATGGTATCCTCCGACTGAGTGTTTTACTCTTCTATTATTATTCCGAGGGAACAAGTAAAGATTTGTTCGACCCGTCTAGCCAAATGAGCCATGACACGCGCAAAACCAATGGACATGACCGCCACCACCCGGTTTCAGCAAGCCCCCGCCGAAACCCCCATGCTTGAGATCAGCCACGCCTCGCGGCGTTTCGCGGCCACGCCCGCGGTGCAGGATCTGACGCTTTCGGTGGCACCGGGGCGGATGACCTGCCTGCTTGGCCCCTCGGGCTGCGGCAAATCGACCACGCTGCGCCTGATCTCGGGGATCGAGCGCCCCGACGCCGGCGAAATCCGCATCGACGGGCAGGTGATGGCCAATGCCGCGATATGCCTGCCCCCCGAAAAGCGCCCCGTGGGCATGGTGTTTCAGGATCTGGCGCTGTTTCCGCATATGACCGTGGCACAGAACATCGCCTTCGGCATGGCGCGCGCGGAACGCAGCCCGGCGCGGATCGACGACTTCCTCGACCGCGTGGGCCTGCCCGGATATGGCGCGAAATACCCGCATATGCTTTCGGGGGGTGAACAGCAGCGCGTCGCGCTGAGCCGCGCCATCGCCGCGCGACCCAAGGTGATGCTGCTTGACGAACCCTTCTCCAGCCTCGATCAGCGGCTGCGCGCCGAGATGCGCGCCTTCACGCTGGACCTGCTGCGCGAAAGCGAAACGACCGTCATCATGGTCACTCATGACCCGGATGAGGCGATGATCATGGCCGATCGCATCGCCGTCATGGATCGCGGGCATATCCTGCAAGAAGGCACGCCGCTTGATCTTTATCACCGCCCGACCGGGCTGGCGGTGGCGCAGTTTCTGGCCGATCTGAACCTGCTGCCCGGCGTGGCCGCCAATGGCCGCATCGATACCGCGCTTGGCCCGATCCCCGCTGCCGCGGCCAACGCGCTTCCCGATGGCACCCGGCTGAGCTGCGCGATCCGCCCCGAACATCTGCGCCTGCAATTCGGCCCCGCCAATGGCGCCGGCCATCTGGCGCGCGTGCTGCGCATCCAGAGCCTCGGGCGGGAAAGCATCATCGAATTCTCGCTGCCGGGCGTGGCGCACAGGCTGCGTTCGGCCGCGCCGGGCCCCTGCTTTCTGGCCCCCGGCGATATGGTCGGGCTGGAATTCAACCCCCATAGCGTCATGCTTTTTTCCGAAACGGATGGCGCGCGGATCGGTTAGGCCGCCGCTGCCTCCTCAACTCAGCCAAAGGTCACCCCATGGACAGTGCCGCCCACAGCCGTTTCGGAGACCCCGCCAAGGTTCTCTCGCTTGCCGACAGCCCCATGCCCGAACCCGGCCCCGGTCAGGTCCGCATCCGCATGGTCCTTGCACCGATCCATAATCACGACCTCTGGACGGTGCGGGGCGAATATGGCTACAAGCCCGCCCTGCCCGCCATCGGCGGAACCGAGGCCATGGGCCTGATCGACGCGCTCGGCCCGGATGTGACCGGGCTGACAAAAGGCCAGCGGGTGGCGGTGGCCTCGGTCCATGGCACCTGGGCCGAATATTTCCTTGCCCCCGCCGCCGCCGTCATGCCGCTTCCCCCCGAAATCCCCGATGAGGCCGCGGCACAACTGATCGCCATGCCCTTCAGCGCGATAACGCTTCTGGATTTCCTTGATGTCCGGCCCGGCGACTGGGTGGTCCAGAACGCCGCCAACGGTGCGGTGGGCCGGGTGCTGGCCACACTGGCGAAAGCGCGCGGCGTCCATGTCGCCAATCTTGTGCGCCGCGATGACGCCGTGGCCGCCATGACGGCGCTTGGCTTCGAAACCAGCCTCGCCACCGACACCCCCGGCTGGCAGGACCGGCTTCGCGCCATGATCGGCCCGGCAGGCGCGCGCGCCGCCATCGATTCCATCGGCGGCGATGCCTCGGGCGCGCTCATGGCCATCCTTGCCGAAGGCGGGCTTCTGGTCTCCTTCGGCAGCATGACGGGCGCGCCGATGCAGATTTCATCGGGCGATCTGATCTTCAAACAGGCCACGGTCAAGGGCTTCTGGGCCTCGAAGATCAGCGCCGCCATGCCCCCCGAAAAACGCCGCGCGCTGATGGGGGAACTGATCGCGCAGGTCGCCAGCGGCGCGCTGCCCCTTCCGGTCGAGGCCATCTTCCCCCTTTCCCAAATCACCAGGGCCGTCACCGCCTCACTCACCCCCGGCAAGACAGGCAAGGTGCTGCTTCGCCCCTGACGCCGCCCCCCTGGATCACGCGCCCCAGGAACCCCTCGGCTTCTTCTGTCCTGAAATATCCCCGCCGGAGGCATCCGGCTTCGCATCCGCCGCCATGGCCAGCGGGTCAGACCGTATCAAGGTAAAGCTCGACCGTTTCCTCATCGGTCAGCTCGGCCATGTAATGCAGCTCCTGCCGCTTGGTCATGACCAGATTGTCGATCAGATGCTGCGGGAATATGCGCTTGATCCGGGGGCAGGCGGCGAAGGTCTCGATGGCCTCGGCCCAGGTTGCGGGCAATTGCTTCAGGTTCTTGTCATAGGCATTGCCCTCGAAAGCGGGGGGCGGTTCGGTCCGGTCCTCGATCCCGTTCAGCGCGGCGCCCAGAACGGCGGCGATCATCAGATAGGGGTTCACATCGCCACCGGCGACGCGATGTTCGATCCGCCGCGCCCTGGGAGCAGATGCGGGGATGCGGATCGCCGCCGTCCGGTTTTCATAGGCCCAGCCAATGCCGGTGGGCGCATGCGCATTGGGCACCAGCCGGTCATAGCTGTTTTCATGGGGCGCGAACACCAGCGTCGAGCCGGGCATCGCCTCCAGCAGCCCGCCCACGGCATGGCGCAGCGCGTCAGAACCCTGATCGCTGCCGTCATCGAAGATATTGCGCCCGTCGCGGTCCAGCAGCGAGAAATGCATATGCAGCCCCGAACCCGACCACACCTCATAGGGTTTGGCCATGAAGCTGGCCGCGAAACCGAATTCCCGCGCGATCCCCTTGGTCAGCATCTTGAAAAGCCAGGCGTCATCCGCCGCTTTCAGCGGGTCGGGCTGATGCATCATATTGATCTCGAACTGGCCAAGGGCGGCTTCCGAAATGGCGGTATCGGCGGGAATGTCCATCGCCTCGCAGGCGTCATAAAGCCGGCTGAAGAAGCGGTCGAAGGCATCCAGCGCGCGCAGGGACAGGGTTTCCGCCCCCGTCCGGCGCTTGCCCGATCGCGGGCTGGGCGGCACGCGCAGCGTCTTGCCGGAATCGTCGATGATGAAGAATTCCATCTCGGTCGCCACCACAGGGGTCAGGCCCGCGGCCTTGTAGCGTTCGACGATGCGGGCAAGCGCCTGCCGGGGATCGCCCTCATAGGGGCGGCCATCGGGGTGGAACATCCAGATCGGCAGCAGCGCCGAAGGCGCATCCAGCCATGGCATGGGCATGAAGCCGCGTTCGGTCGGCATCAACAGCCCGTCGGGATCGCCCGTTTCGAACACCAGGGGGCTGTTTTCGATATCCTCGCCCCAGATATCCATATTCAGCACGGAATAGGGAAACTTCGTGCCCTCGGTCAGCAGCTTGGACGCGAAGCGCGCGGGCACGCGCTTGCCGCGCGGCACCCCGTTCAGATCGGCCGCGGCAACGCGGATCGTGCGCACTTCGGGATGTTCGCTCAGCCAGTCCATATCTCACCGTATGAATTTGGGGCGGTAGCGGATCTTGGGCGCGGCCCCGGGAAGGTGGCGGTTCAACCGCCGGTTCATGATACCGAACAGGCCGATCAGCATCAACGTCAGCACGATGAAGTAGCCCGCGACGATCGGATAGGCGACGAAGGGGTTGAAGGTCTGCGCGGCAAGGTAATTGGCGTAGTAAAGCGCGTCACCCTGTTGGGCGAAGGCGGGGAAGCTGGCGAAGAACACCAGCGTGGTGGCGTGGAACAGAAAGATCGCCTCATTCGTATAGGCGG
>JAUNTV010000350.1 GCA_030538515.1 Paracoccus sp. (in: a-proteobacteria) | reverse complement strand
CGCGAGGCGGCGATGGCACTGCGGCGCGAGATCGACGGCGGGGCCGACCCGTTGGGCCAGCGCGACGAGGCGCGCGGCGCGGCGCGGATCAGCGAACTGATCGAGCGCTATATCGAGATCCACCTGCCGAACCTCGCCAAGCGCAATGCCGACGATCAGACGGCGGTGCTGCGCAAGATCATCGCCCCGGAATGGGGTAAAAAGCTGGTCACGGAAATCACTCCCATCGATGTGGACCGGCTTCTGGCCAAGATCGCCGAAGGTCGGGCGCGGCCCGCAAAGGCCAAACCAAAGACCAAACACCGCAAGCCGTTGCAACCGCCCAGGCCCACCCCAATCCGCGCCAATCGCGTCGGTGAGATGCTGCGCAAAATGTTCAACCTTGCCATTGCCTGGAAGATGCGGGCCGACAACCCCGCCAATGGCTTCACCTGCCGCGTCGAAACCGAGCGCGAGCGGTTTCTGACCATGACCGAGATCGACCGGCTGGCGGATGTTCTGGCGCGGGCCGAGGATCAGCGCGCCGCCGCGATCCTGCGCATGTGCCTGCTGACCGGCGCACGGGTTGGCGAGGTGCGGCAGGCGCGGTTCGAACAGTTCAATCTGGAGTTGCTGACATGGACCAAGCCCGCGTCCACCACCAAACAGCGCAAGATCCACCGGCTGCCGATCTCACCCGAGGTCGCCACCATCGTACGGCAGCGCCGCTTGCTGGCCGGGGATGGCTGCAACTGGCTGTTTCCCGGCGATGTGGCAGAGAAGGATCAGCCGGTGCAGGAAATCCGGCGGTTCTGGAAGCTCGTGCAGGCGCAGGCCGATCTGCCCGGTGTGCGTATCCACGATCTGCGCCACACCTTCGCCAGCCTGCTGGTCAGCGGCGGGGCCTCGCTGGAAATAATCGGCAAGCTCTTGGGCCACAGCCAGATGCGGACAACGCAGCGCTACGCGCATTTGGCGGATTCGCCGCTGCGCGCCAGTGTGAACGCGGTCGCGGGGATTTTCGCACCTCGACCGCGACTGGTATCAGCTATGCCTGAAGCACACGCCAGACCGGCGTAAGCCTGCGCCGGATCGTGCTCTCATCCGGTGCCTCACCTGTCGGTGATTGCGCCATGAACCACTCCTGCATCTCGGCCACCAGCGCGTTCTGCGTGGCCGGGAGGCCCGCGTCATGGATACGCTTCACCACAGCGGCGAAAAAGGCGTCCCAATCATAACGGCTGCTGCCGCGCCCGGCGCCATGGTTGCGGGCAAACAGCCCATGCTCGTCTTCGAAACGTAACACATCCTGCGCCATGACGATCAGGTCGTCCAGCGCCACGGTGATGCCCTGATCCGGGCCCAGAATAAATTGCCATTCCGGCATATCTGCGGGCCGCACGCGCCGGATCACATATTCCCGCGGGCCGGACCCGCAGCGCCGGAACAGTGGCAGGATATCTGTCACCGGCACCTCCACAAACCCGGCCAGAATCTTCGATGATGACCGGCAGGGCGCAATCCCGGTCATCACCGGCAGGCTGCCCCCTATCGACCAGCCGGCAATATCGGCTGGCAGGCACCCCCAACGCGCCGCAAGCTCGGTCACAAAATAAAACACCCGAGGTGGCAAAGACATAATGATCCTCCCGTCAAATCTTCGATCAAAATGTCTATTTACAGCTCCTGTCCCTGGCAGCCGCGACGCCGGGTCGACTCTTGGGTGTTTTCTTAAAATAAAACTCAATTTTTAGCTGTTCTGTTGAATCATATTACAAATGCCCAAGCCGAAACAAATAGAGACCGGCAAGGAACCCCGTTCGTCTCCGCCGCTTTCCGCCTCATCGCCGGTCCCCGCATTATGGCCTGATTCGCGTGAACACCCGTATCACGCAAAAGGATCAGCCATGACCTCAGACGACATCGTTCCCCGTTCCACCTGCCTCACAGATGGCTGGATGAGCCGCACAGACCTCGCCCGCGAATTGGGCCTGACGGTCGACACCCTCGCCCGCTGGGAAACCCGCCGCATCGGCCCGCCCTGCATCCGCATCGGTCGCAAGGTGCTTTACCGGATCGAAGCCGTGCAGGACTGGATGTGCAGCCAGGAGCGCGGGCCAATGACCAAGGGCGCACGGCGATGAACTGGCGCGACATCCTCGGCGATCTGATCGGAATCCTTTCCATCGCGGTGCTGTTGTTCCTGTTCCTGCTGTTCACGCCATAGCCGCTTATCGGAACTGTTACCTTCCCTCGGGTGGAGCTTGGTCCGCCCGCTTTCTTCAGAACAAACCAGGATCGGCAGCGATCCTGCAAGGTTTCCGCCGGTTGCCGCCCCACCCCGGCATGCCAATTTCTATAGATCGGGCAGGTTTTCCACCAACCCCCGCAAAGCCGCCGAAACCCGTCCCGGACACGATCCGGCGCGGGGTTTGCGGCTGAATGTCGAGACCGGTTCCAACACAGCTCCCGAATCGTCACCCCGGAACAAACGCAGACCGGCAAAGGCCCGGCCTGGTTTCCGCCGCTTGCTGCCGCGTTGCCGCCCCCTGCCCTCGCCCATGCTTGCCCCGATTCAAACGAAAGGGGATGCCATGAGCCATACCGCGACCATCTGGGCCTTGCAGCAGCGGGGCCTGACGCCTGCGCAGCGCGTCGTGTTGTTCTATCTCGCCGACCGGCACAACCCGGATTACGGTTGTTTTCCAAAGCAGAACACGCTTGCCGCTGACGCCGAGATCTCGGTCAGCAGCCTGAACGACCATCTGGCCTATCTCGAGGAACGCGGGTTGATCCGCCGTGAGCGCCGCATCCACCCCGAGACGCGGCGGCAGATGTCGACCCGCTACATCCTCGCCTTCGAGGA
>JAUNTV010000349.1:1686-2846 GCA_030538515.1 Paracoccus sp. (in: a-proteobacteria) | reverse complement strand
GGCTGCCGCGGCTTGCGGATCAGCTGTTGAATCGTCGGCATTCGGTTCTTCCCGTGTTGCTTTCGTCAATACTCGCAGCCAACCGGCTGCACTGCTTCTCGACGGCTGATTGCGCGAATCGCAAAAAGCCAAAGCCCTGCCGTTCCCGTCAAAGGGGCGGAGGGCTATCCAGTGAAATCAGGCCCATGGCCTGAATTCCGACCATCTGGTTCTGGACCCCGAGGGACGATATCCCCTCAGGTTCGGCGGGCTATAGGCGGAATCGCCCCGCCTGTCAACATGATCCGCCCGGCAATGCCGCCCGGAACCGGCAGGCAGACAGCCGCGCGTCCCGCACCATCCGGGCGGGCCGGCAGGCGACAACTGCGGGCTTCTTCTTTATCCAGATGTGCCCCCCGGCCTTTCGGGCGATACGGGCGGCGCATGTCGGCCCGATCCCCTGAAAATGCAGCGTATCACGGGCTTTGCCCGGCTGGGCTGCACAGCCTGCACGCTTTTTCATTCAGCGAGGAAAGGCGATTTCAGCGCGCAGCCCCCCCAGTTCGGCGCTTTTTCCCAGCCGAAGCTGACCGCCAAGGGTGCGCGCGGTATCGGCGGCGATGGCAAGACCAAGGCCCGCCCCCTCGCCCCGGTTGCGCGAACGCCCCGGATCAAGGCGGCTGAAAGGCCGCAGGGCTTCCTCGTGACGGTCCTCGGGGATGCCCGGCCCGTCATCCTCGACCGCAATCCGCACGAAACGTGGCCCGAGCGTCAGTTCGACCCGCCGCCTTTCGCCATATCGCACGGCATTGCCGATCAGATTCTCGACCGCCCGGCGCAGAAGATCGGGGCGGAAGGTCGCGCTGACCTGCGCGTCGACGCCCGGTGCCAGAAGCTCGATCCTTTCGCCCGAACGCGCCGTATCCTCGATGATACGGTCCAGAAAAGGCAGCAGCGCCACCTCCTCGGCCTCGCCGGCATCCTGCGCGGCATCGCGCGCGAAGGCCAGGAAAGCATTGATCATGCGTGACATTTCGTCAAGATCGCGGCGCATGGCTGCAATTTCATCGGCATCCGGCGGCATGTCGGGGGAAAACATCGACAGCGACAGTTGCAGGCGTGTCAGCGGCGTGCGCAGGTCATGGCTGATCCCGCTGAGCATCATGCCGCGCTGTTCGGCC
>JAUNTV010000349.1:0-1676 GCA_030538515.1 Paracoccus sp. (in: a-proteobacteria) | reverse complement strand
GATTTCCGACGCGCCCCCCGGACGATAAGGGGTGACGCGGCCACGCCCGTAATCCTCGGCGGCGCTCGCCAGTCGGCGGATCGGGCGAAGCTGATTGCGCAGGAAAAGCCCCGCCACCACCAGCGTCAGCGCCGCCGTAACCCCCAGAAGAACCAGCAATTGATGAGGATTCGACGCGCTGACCCGGCTGCGCGGAAAGCTGAGAAGATAGGGCCCCTGCGCACCCGCCATCGCCAGCCGCACCTGCCGGATATCGGCCAGCCCGACCGCTTGCAGGCCGGGCAACTGGGCATGCAGCTCAGCCGCGACGGCGCGCCCGGAAATATCATAGAACCGCCTGCTGTCGCTGACCGGCGTGCCCGGTACCTCAAGCCCCAGCCCAAGGTTGCCCGCGACCCACCGCCCCTGCTCAAGCGCCGCCGCAAGGTCCGGCCCGTGATCGAGACTGCGCGCCACGAAGGCGATTTCCCCCGCGACATTGCGGGTCATCTGGCGGGTCACATCCTCAAAATGGCGTTGCAGGAACATGACCGTGACCACCAGCCCCACCGTAAAGACGGGCAGCAGCAGGATCAGCACCGCGCGCCCGTAAAGCCCGCGCGGCATGAGCCGTTTCAGCCAGTTGAAATCAGGACCGAATTGCATGGTGCCCCTTCTCTCTCGGGGGTAGATTACAGGTTCAGGGGTAAATTAATCATTGATGCCGCCAAGGAAAACCCGAAGACGATGCTGCGAACGATCCTCGCCCCCAATCCCTCGCCCCTGACCGGGCCGGGCACGAACACGTTTCTTCTGGGCCACAAGGACGTGGCGGTCATCGATCCCGGCCCCGATATCGCCAGCCACCGCGCCGCGATTCTGGAAGCCGGCGCGGGGCGGATCAGCCATATTCTTGTGACCCATGCCCATCTTGACCACTCCGGGGGTGCCGGCGCACTGGCGCGCGCGACCGGCGCACCGATCCTTGCTTTCGGTGATGTCGATGCCGGGCGCTCGGCGCTGATGCAGTCGCTTTCGGCGCAGGCCGGCGGCGGCGAGGGGCGCGACACGGGCTTTCGCCCCGACCGCATCCTGCGCGACAACGAGGCGATCGAGGGCGCAGGCTGGCAGCTTCGCGCGATCCACACGCCCGGTCATATGGGCAATCACCTGTCATTTCTCTGGGGGGATCAGGTCTTTTGCGGAGACGTGATCCTCGGCTGGTCCTCGACCCTGATTTCTCCGCCCGATGGCGATCTGGTGGATTATCTGCGCAGCCTCACCCGCATCGAGGCGCTCAGCCCCCGCCGCCTGATCCCCGCCCATGGCGACCCGATCGAGACCCCCGCCGCCCGCATCGGAACCCTGCGCGCCCATCGCCGCGAGCGCAGCGCCCAGATCCTGGCCGCGCTGCGCGACGGTCCCGCCGATGCGCAGACGCTGGCGCGCCGCATCTATGATATCGCGCCCGAACTCATCCCCGCCGCAACCCGCAACGTGCTGGCCCATCTGATCGCCCTGACCGAGATCGGCGCAACCGCCACCCCCGCCGAAATCACCGCCGAGGCAGAATTTTCGCTTCGGTAAAAAATTTGCAACAATCCCTCTGGACGCCCCCCGAACCTGTTGCTATACGCGCCTCGGTGTTCCGGCGTAGCTCAGCGGTAGAGCAGTTGACTGTTAATCAATTGGTCGTA
>JAUNTV010000348.1 GCA_030538515.1 Paracoccus sp. (in: a-proteobacteria) | reverse complement strand
GAAGAACATCGCAAGCTTCTGATCATCGGCTCGGGCCCGGCAGGCTATACCGCCGCCGTCTATGCCGCCCGCGCCATGGTCGAGCCGCTTCTGGTGCAGGGCACCCAGCCCGGCGGGCAGCTGACCATCACCACCGAGGTCGAGAACTGGCCCGGTCTGGTCGAGGTGCAGGGCCCCGATCTGATGGTCAAGATGGAAGAACACGCCCGCGCCATGGGGGCCGAGATCCGCTTCGATACGGTGCTTTCGCTGGATCTGTCGGCGCGGCCTTTCCGCGCCACCTGTGATTCGGGTGATGTCATTCTGGCGGATGCGGTGATTCTGGCGACCGGCGCGCAGGCAAAATGGCTTGGCCTGCCGTCCGAGGAGCGCTTTCAGGGCTTCGGCGTCTCGGCCTGCGCCACCTGCGACGGCTTCTTCTATCGCGGCAAGCAGGTCGTAGTGATCGGCGGTGGCAATACCGCCGTCGAGGAGGCGCTGTTTCTGACCAATTTCGCCAGCAAGGTCACGCTGATTCATCGCCGCGACGAGTTGCGCGCCGAAAAGATCCTGCAACAGCGGCTGCTGAAGAACCCGAAGATAGAATGTCTCTGGGATCATGAGGTGCTGGAGGTCCTGGGCGATACCGACCCGCTTGGCGTCACCGGGATCAGGGTCAGGAACGTGAAAACCGGGGCCGAGACCACGCTGGACACATCGGGCGTTTTCGTGGCTATCGGCCATTCCCCGGCCTCGGCGCTTGTCGCGGATCAGCTGAAGCTGATCGAGGGCGGCTATGTCTGGGTCGATCCCGGCTCGACGCGGACTTCGGTGCCCGGCGTTTTCGCGGCGGGCGATCTGACCGATCATGTCTACCGCCAGGCCGTCACCAGTGCCGGCATGGGCTGCATGGCCGCGCTGGATGCCGAACGCTTCCTGGCCGAACATCACGAGGCGGGCGCGCCCGCGCCCGATGCCGCCCAGATCGAACCCGCAAGCGCCTGAGGCCATGACCGGACCGCGCTGCATTACCGTCGATGACCATATGCAGCGCGGCTACAGCTATACGCTGACCCGCCCGATGGGGCAGGATTTCCACGAAGGCTTCGCCCCCGATCTGACCCCTGCCGAGATGCTGGCTTTCGGCATTTTCGGTGGCTGCTACATGACCGATTGCGGGGATGAATTTCCTGCCGACTGGTTCAGGGGGGCGAAACTCTCGCCCGGAAGGCCCGATCCGAAGCTGAATTACTTCGGCGTGCATGCCAGCCAGCCTTTGTCGGAATGGCGGCGCAAGGGCTGGCTGCACCCCGATGATCCGCGCGGCTGGTTTCAATGGTATTGCCGCTACTGGATGGGCCGGCGCCATGATGACGACGCCCGCCAGATCGGCCGCTGGCGCGCCATGCGCCGCCATGTCGGGCAATTGCGCGCGGGTTGCGACGCGGGCGATCCGTTCTGCCGCCCGCGTCAGAGACAGGCGCTGCTTCACTGGGCCTATGACAGCCGCAAGATATAGGCGGCGCACCGAAGGCCCGGTTTCTTCCCTGCCCGGATAGTCATGATCGGGCACCTGGCGGCATTTGTTCAGGGCCGCTTGCTTGCCCGCTCACGCGAGGGGGCCTCGCCCGCGTGATCCAATGCGCCAGAGGGGGCCTGCCGACGGGTCTGGTCCAGCATGGACTGGTCGTGACCGGCATGATCGCGCGGGTGCAGGCTGTCATCCTCGATATGTTCGGGCCGGCCCTGCTGTTGTTGCTGCTGTTGCTGTTGCTGCCCGGTCTCATCCTCGGGCGCGTTGTCGCCGCGCGCGGCGGTGGCGCGGCTTAGCGCGGCGGTCAGGACCTCGGCCTTCAGGCGCATGCCTGCGTCCCCCGCCGCGGGCTGGATGCCGGCCGGTGCCGCCTTGCCGCGCGCCTCGCGGCGCTGCCGATCGGCCAGATCGCGCGCACGGTCGCGGCGCTCGCGCAGCCTGCGGATCAGATCGGAAAGCGCCGCCCCCTCCATCCCGGCCAGTCCTGCGGCCAGTGTCTGCTCGACCAGATCGCGCTCATCCTTGTCGAGTGCGCGGATTTCGTCCTGGCTCAAAGCGGTCATTTCGGGCTCCTTCTCGTCTGGTTTGTCAGCCCCCTCAACGCCGCATGGCTGCCCTGCGTTCCGATCATGAAGGTTGAAACCGGGCCAAGCGCAGGCTATGGCGGCGCGATCCCCTTTCCCGTCCGAGCATCTGACATGACCGATTTCAGCAATCATGACCCGATCCCCGAGCTTTACGTCTCGCCCGATTCCGCCGCCGCGCTGAAGGATGTCGCGGGCGATATGCCAAGCTGGGATCTGACCCCGCGCCAGATATGCGATCTGGAACTGCTGATGAATGGCGGCTTCAGCCCGCTCAAGGGCTTTCTGACCGAGGCCGATTATAATGGCGTGGTCGCCGATATGCGGCTGAGCGATGGCAGCCTCTGGCCGATGCCGATCACGCTGGATGTCTCGCAGGCTTTTGCCGACGGCATCGCGCCCGGCACCGATATCGCGCTGCGCGACCCCGAAGGCGTCATTCTGGCGGTGATGTCGGTCACTGACAAATGGGTGCCCAACAAGGCGATGGAGGCCGAGAAAGTCTTCGGTGCCGATGATCTGGCCCATCCGGCGGTGAATTACCTGCATCATCAGGCTGGCCCCGTCTATCTGGGCGGCCCGGTCAAGGGTCTTCAGGCGCCGGTGCATTACGATTTCCGTGGCCGCCGCAACAGCCCGAACGAATTGCGCGCCATGTTCAAGAAACTGGGCTGGCGCAAGGTCGTGGTCTTCCAGACCCGCAACCCGCTGCACCGCGCGCATCAGGAACTGACCTTCCGCGCCGCGCGCGAGGCGCAGGCCAACCTGATGATCC
>JAUNTV010000347.1 GCA_030538515.1 Paracoccus sp. (in: a-proteobacteria) | reverse complement strand
CGGCCGGGAAGATCAGCGCGCGGGCGCCGCGATACAGATCGGGCAGCGCGTCATTTCCGACGCGCCCCAGCATCTGGACATTGCCCGGCGCGATTTCCGAAAGGCGCGCGAATTCGGCGCCCTGGCCGACCACTTTCAGGGGCAGGTCCAGCCCGCGGAATGCCTCGACCGCCAGATCCGCGCGCTTGTAGCGCACCAGTTCCGACAGAAACAGATAATAGCCGCGATCCGCCTGGCCCGGCCCGCCGCCCCCGAAAAGCGTCAGATCGACGGGCGGGTTGATCACGCCCGCCTCGCGCCCCCAGACCCGGTTGATACGCGCGGCAACGAAGCGGGAATTGGCGATGATGCGGTCCACGCGCGCCGCAGAAGTGACGTCCCATTGCCTGAGCCGATGCGCCAGCCCCGAGAAAAAGCGCCGTTTCAGCCCGCCAAGCGGGCCGGTCAGTTCGGCGCGATACTGCGGGTAATGATCCCAGATATAGCGCATGGGGGAATGGCAATAACACAGATGCGTCGCATCAGGCCGCGCGATCACCCCCTTGGCGGGACCGGATTCCGACGACAGGATCAGGTCGTAGCCGCTCAGATCCCATTCCTCCAGCGCGCGCGGCATCAGGCCCAGGTATTTCTGGTAATGGCGCCGCGCGCCGGGCAGGCGGGCGATGAAGCTTTCGGTGATCCTGCGCCCGGCCAGAAGCGGGCTGAGCCGCGCGGGATCGGCGACATGGGTGAAGATATCGGCCTGCGGGTAAAGCCGGGCCATTTCCTCCAGCACACGCTCGCCCCCGCGCATGCCGACCAGCCAGTAATGGATCAGCGCGACGCGGCGTGGCGGCGGAAGGTCCGGCGCTGGCTCATCCGCCATGGGCACCACCTTGCCGGGGCGCGGGCCGATGGCGCAGACCGGTGGCGGCGGTTTCGTCATGCGACAGCACCGTGCCCAGAACATTGCCCCCCGCCGCATTGAGAAGCGCCAGCGCATCGAGGATGGCGGCTTCGGACGTGGCATGGTCGCGCACCACCAGCACCACCGCATCAGCCAGTTCCGCCAGCCGCGCAGTATCGGCCAGCCCTGCCGCCGGCGGCGCGTCGATCAGCACCACATCATGGCCCACCGCCAGTTCGTCGATCAGCACCCGCATTCCCGGCGCGGCGATCAGATCGGCGGCGCGGCCCGGATTGGCGCGCGCCGGCAGAAGCGAGAGGTTGGGTTCCAGTTCGGGGATGATGATCTCATCCAGACGGGCCGCGCCACGCAGATAGTCTTCAAGCCCCGGACTGCCTGCCCGCGCGCCCAGAAGCCCCGCCAGCGCGGGGCGGCGCAGATTGGCGTCGAACACCGCGACATTCAGGCCGATATCGCTCATCACACGGGCCAGGCCCGCCACGGTCGCCGAACTGCCCGCCCCCCAATCCGCGCCGGTGACAAGGATGACACGATGCCCCCCCCCCGCGCCGGGGGCGGCATCACGCATCAGCGCCAGGCGCAGGCAGCGCAGCCCCTCGGCATAGGCATCAGGGCCGGGGCCAGAGCCGGGGTTGCGCAAGGCATGGGCCTGCCAGCCCGGATCGCGACCGGCCCCTTTCAGCCGGGGCAGGCGCGCCAGCACCGGCAGATGGCTGAGCCGCGCCAGCGCCCCCGCGCCCCGCACCGAGGGATCCAGCGCCGCGCGCGCCAGCGCCGCCGCCATCCCCAGCATCGCGCCAAGCGCCAGCCCCACCGCAAGGACCAGCTTCCTGCGGGGGCGGGCGGGCGACATGGCGGGCTCTGCCTCGCTGATCACACGGGCATCGGCACGCTGGAATTCAAGCTGCTGCGCGGTTTCCTGAAACCGGGCAAGGAAGCTTTCATAGACCTGACGCATCGCACTTGCCGAGCGTTCCAACTGGCTGAGCCGCACGCGAGATCGCGACAGCTCTACCTGCAATTGCTGCGCGGCGGTGATATCGGTCTGGATCGCATCCTCGCGGCCGCGCGCCTCGGCCACGGCTGCCACAAGCTCGTCCACGCCGGCCTGAATGGCCGCCGCGCGGTCGCGTTCCAGATCGCTCAGCGCCAGTTCCAGCGCCCTCATCTCGGGGTGCTGCGGTCCAAGCCGCATGGCAAGCTGCGCGCGCTGACGGGTCCGTTCGGCCAGTTCGGCATCCAGATTGGTCAGGCGCGGGGTCGAAAGCCCCGCCGCCGCCGCCTGCGGGCCTTCGCGCGCCAGAAGATCGCGGATATAGCGCAGCCGCGATTCCGCCGCCGCGCGGTCATTGCGGGCAGTGACGATGGCGATATTCATCTGGGCAAGCTGCTGGCTGATGCCCTGCGCGTCGCCGCCTTCCTCGCGGATCTGGCGGGCGGTGAAATCGACCACGGCATCTTCGGCGTCGCGCAATTGCTGTTGCAGGTCGTTCAGCCGGTTATCCAGCCAGGAAATCGCGCGCTGCGTGGCGATCTGCTTGGCCTCAAGCTGATCGGCGATATAGCGCCCGGCGATGGCATTGGCGATATCGGCGGCGATCTGCGGGTCTTCGGCGCGCATGGTGATGGCGATCACATAAGAGATCCCGCTTTGATAGATGTTCAGATTGCGCCGCACCTGCCAGATGACCAGATGGCGGGCCTGTTCGGGCGTCAGGCTGCCGCCCGTGGCGGGCGCGCCATCGGCCAGCGCTTGCGGCCCCGCCCCGCCCCGCCCGGTAAGCCGCGCGAACAATCCGGGCCGGACCAGCCGCGCGGGGTCGAATTCGGGATGCGTCACCAGCCCAAGTTCATCGACCACCTGCCCGATCAGCAGGTTGGATTGCAGCACCGCGATTTCGCCTGCGATGACCGAATTGGTCACATCGAGATCCGAAACCACCTGTTGCACGCCCACGACGCGCTCGGCCCGCGTATCGAGAAGC
>JAUNTV010000346.1:1706-2912 GCA_030538515.1 Paracoccus sp. (in: a-proteobacteria) | reverse complement strand
ACACGAACAACGGCGCGCCTAGAACACCAACGGCGCCCGGCTCAGCGAATTGCCACGATCCGCCGCCTTGCGCGCGAGACGCAGGAAGTCCTCGCGCTCTTGCTCGCTCAATCCGGCCAGCATATCGGCCTGCAATCGCCGCACGATCGGTCCGGTGCAGCGAAGCGTCCGCGCGCCCAAATCAGTGAGGGTCAGCTGTCGCGCGCGCCGGTCCGATTCGCTGATCCGGCGATCAACCATGCCCTTGGCTTCCAAACGGTCCAGCACCGACCCGATGGTGGCGCGATCATACGCGATCATCCCCGCAAGGCTTGCCTGATCTATCCCCGGATGCGCCCATATCGCGTTCAGCGCGGCGAACTGGATCGGCGTCAGGTCAAAGCCCGCATTCTTCATGCCATCCTGAAAGACCGAGGTTGATATCTGGTTCAAACGCCGGATCAGATGGCCCGCCATGTTGTGAATCTCTAAAGCGCGGCGATCTCCCACGGAAACCTCTCCAAATTACCAGAATGCGCTGGCGTGGCGCACATCCTGCCCACTGCCCCGCCATCAAGGCTTCGCGCCGGTATCGCGTAAACTTGACTCTTGGCATTGTCAATTATCAGTATGCCTATAGTATGTATACATCTTAAATTGATTCGATGTGCATGGGGAGGAAACGCATGACGAATTCACTCAAGGCCGGATTTCTGGCTTCGATCGCCGTGATCGGCACCGGCGGCACGATGGCCGAGGCGCGCGAATTGCGCATGGGGCTTATCACGCCTCCGGGTCATGTCTGGACGCAGGTTGCCGAACGTATGGCCGAAAACCTTGCCGCCAGTGACGCAACGGAGCTGACGCTGGCGGTCTTTCCGGCCGGACAACTTGGCACCGAGCAAGAGATGTTCCAGCAGCTTGGCACCGGCCTGCTTGACAGCGGTCTCATGACGGTCGGGATCAGCAGCCTGCGCGCACCATCACTGGCCGGCTGGTTCACGCCCTATCTGTTCGATGACGTTTCCGCCGCAGCCGCGGCAGCCCAAACCGAGGCCGCGCAAGACATGCTGGCAGAGTTCGAGGCGGCAGGGCTGGTCGGGCTGGGTTACACCTTTGCCGGAATGCGTCATATCCTGATGCGAGACGGCCTGATAGACGAGCAGGCCGATCTGGCGAACAAAAAGATTCGCATCGTGCCGTTCCCGGCTATGCAAACATGGTGGC
>JAUNTV010000346.1:950-1696 GCA_030538515.1 Paracoccus sp. (in: a-proteobacteria) | reverse complement strand
TTCGGGCCTTCAAACCGGCCTCCTTGACGGGATTGACATCGACCTCGATGCACTTGTCGGGCTGAATTACCAAGAGGTTGCGCGCGGCCTGACCTTGACCAATCACATGGCCTTTCCGTCCGTTCTGGTGGTCTCGAAAGTCACATGGGACAGCCTGACCGAAGAAGAACGGGCCGATTTTACCGCTATCGCCGATGAAGCACTGGCCTGGGGCGCCGAACAGCAAGTCACCGCCGAGGCAAACAACATCGCCAAGCTGGAGGCCGATATCGAGGTGGGCCGGATCGACAACGGGGCCGAGATGTTCAGCACCGCCAATGACGCCTTTGCCGCGACCTATGGAAGCAACGAAATCATCGCACGTTTCCAGAATCAGGTCCGTGAGGCGGCGCAGTGAGTGACATCTCTGTCGCCAGTTCCGGCAAGGCGAGGCAGACCCTGCTTCGCCTTTCTGATCTCCTCGTGTTGGTCGAGCGCACAATTAGCCGGGTGCTGGTGGGCGGCTTTGCTGGCCTGATCACTGTCAATGTCGCCATGCGCTATTTTGTCGGACGCCCGATCATCTATGCCGAAGAACTTGCCGCGATCCTGCTGGTATGGCTGGCCTTTATCGCGGTGTCGATCTCGATCCATGACCGCAGTCAGGTCGGCGTCACCTTGCTGGTCGATTATCTGCCGGCAAAAGCAGCCAACATCCTGTCTGCGGTGGTCAACGCGATCATTCTGACACTTCTGGCCGTGTTGGT
>JAUNTV010000346.1:0-940 GCA_030538515.1 Paracoccus sp. (in: a-proteobacteria) | reverse complement strand
GGAAATCGGTGACATGGTTGCAGTCGCCCATGGTGGCATTCGAGCAGGTCATCACGACCGGCTGGAAGAAATGGCCATTCTTTCTGATCGTCCCGATCTTCTGCGCGACCTCGATCCTTCATGTCACAGCGCAGATCTTCAACCCAAGCGTGAAACACCACGAGGTGACAATATGACCGGGGTCGGATTTGTCGCGCTATTGCTGACCGGAATGCCGATTGCCTTTGTGCTGATCGCGACAACATTTCTTTATCTTTGGCTGGCAGGGCGGCTTCCGGTGCTGGATTCGGTGCCGCAGATCGCCTTTGGCAGCGTCGAGTCCTTCGATCTGCTGGCGATTCCGCTATTCGTATTGTTAGGCGAGATCATGAACGAAGGCGGCTTAACCCGCCGGATCTTCCGCGCCGCGCGCGCATGGTTGACGCAGGTGCGTCACGATCTGCCACTGGTCAATCTTGTCGCCAATCTGGCACTGGCCGCCATTATGGGTTCGGCCACGGCACAAATCGCGGTGATGAGCCGCACCATCGTCCCCGAGATGGAAAAGGCAGGCTATGATCGCGGCTATTCCGCAGCGGTGACAGCCTCGGCGGGGCTTTTGGGGCCGATCATTCCGCCGTCAATGGTTCTGATTATCTATGGCGTGATCTCTCAGGTCTCGATTGCAGAGATGTTCCGCGCAGGCATCGTTCCGGGTCTGATCCTGTTCGCGCTTATCCTTGCCCTTACGCTGTGGCAGGCGGGGCAAAAACAAAAGCCCGGTGCCGCGCAAGCGCGCGTGATCGAGAAAAACCGTATCACCGCAAGCCTGCCTGGTTTCGTCACAATGATCATCCCTTTGGTCATCGTCGGCGGCATCAGCTATGGCGTGTTCACCCCGACCGAATCCGCCGCAATCGCGATTATGGTTGCCTTGGTGCTGGGCGGTCCGGTCTTTCGC
>JAUNTV010000345.1 GCA_030538515.1 Paracoccus sp. (in: a-proteobacteria) | reverse complement strand
GGAGAGGTCGAGAGTTCAAATCTCTCCAGCAGCACCATGACTTGGCATGTTTCTGGCCTTCATTTTGCACAGATATTTGCACAGTTATTTCCTTTCGATAACTTCCAATGCCCGACTTTGATGATGCGGGCTGTGATGCCAGTAGTGGTTGCGGATGGTTGCGGGCGTGGTGTCGAAATATTCCGCAGCTTCTTCGACACCTAATCCTTTCATGATGGCCCATGTGATTGCCGTGTGCTTGAGCACATGCGGCGTTACTCCGTCGATACCAGCGCGGGCGGCGGCGCGCTCGATGCCCCGCTTCACGCTCGCAATCGGCTTGCCCCTGAACATTACGACATGGGAGCCGTGCCGGTATGACCAGCGGTTCAGGTGTTCTTTCAACTGCCGGGGGATACGCACACGCCCCCGGCGCTTCTTGGTCTCGGCCTGCCCCTCGGCCCGAAAACGGATAGTTCCCGCCTCAAGGTCGATGCGCGGCCAGATCAGTTCGAGAACCGCCGTTGCTCTGCGCCCGGTATAAATCGACAGCAGGATGAAGCGGCGGATATGCGGTTCGGCGTGGCGGATGAGTCGGGCAGCCTCGGATCTGGTCAGCCAGCGGTCCCGTGCGATCGCGGGGGTGGATAGCGTGGCGCTGATCGGATGAACCAGAAGTCCCTCATCGTGAGCGTGGTTCAGGGCGGCTTGCAGAACGCCTAGTTCGCGCCGGACAGTCGATGATCCTGCCGTCAGCGTGCGAGACACGCTCTTGCCGGTCTTCGTGGTCGTGGTGATCGTGCGAGGCTTGGCGCGCTCTTTTTCATAGAGGCGGCAGGTTGAGCCTTTCACCGCGTCACAGGTCAAGTTGCCCCAGAAGGGAGCCAAGGCCTGAATTGAATAGGCTAGCGTTCTGCGTGCGGCCATCGTTTCGGCCTTGTCATCCACATATCTCGCCAGCACTTCGCCCACGGTTATTTGCCCCGGAAGGGCCGGACCTCGGCGCTCGGGCGGCTTTCGGGCCGCGAGGTATTGTGCAAGTGCTGTTTCAGCCTCTCCACGCTCGCCAAGGCCATAGCCTGTCCTGATCTGGGTGCTTCCGTCTCGGATGATCCATTGCCGTTCATCGCGGCGGAAGTAGAGCCGGGCGGGTTTTCTGTGTCTGGGCATTGCAGAAACTCCATGATGGCGGTCCAGGTCGTGAAATACCGCCTGCCGATCTTCGTGGCCCACAGCTTCCCCCTGCGGCGCGCCGTGTGAAGCGCCGAGACCGTAACAGCCTCATGGAGCCGCGCCGCGGCATCCTCGAAGGTCAACAGGGCAGGTTCTTGCTCGAAGGCCAAGGCGGGGTGGCTCATGGTCCGTCCGAAGCCTTCGCTTCTTCGCGCGCCATGCGCTCACGGACTGCGCGAATAACTTCGCTGTTCTGACTGGAGCCGTGCAGCTTGGCTTGTTCGGCCAACCATTCCTTCACTTCGGCGGGAAAGCGGATCGGCAGTTGCTTCATCTCGTTCATATCAAACTCCATCGCACCGTGATATATAACACCGTGCTACGATTGATTGTCAAGCAACAATCGCACAGTGCTACAGTCAAAAGAGGGGGCAAAGCTGATGTCAACAAAAGCCGGTCGCGGATCAGATCAGTTCATGATCCGCTTGCCTGATGGGATGCGCGACAGAATCAAGGCAGCAGCGGACTTGAACAACCGCAGCATGAACGGAGAGATTGTTCACACCCTAGAAGAAAAATATCCAACGCCAGTTGACCCAGAGACAGAAGCCCTGCTTGAGTGGATATTCAAGCGCATCCCGAAAGCGGACTTTCAGAACTTTTTACAAGAGATGATTGACAAGTCCCTCGACGAAGGCAGCATAACCGAACAGGATATTGCTGACGGACTAGTTCCGGGCGTTGTCTTAAGAAAACGTGACGATGCCCCCTGATTCGTGTTGATGCATCGTGACCGCCAAGTTGGCGGGATGGATGCACGATCACGAGCGCGCGGAACAACCGCCCGGCCAAGGGTGTCGGTTGAAGCGACACCCTCCCGGCCATATTGAACCGCGCCCGCAAAAGTGCTATCTAAGGCACTCTTTCAGGAGTCTTGGAATGACCCATATAATCCATGCCAGCGTGACGGCCAGCGTCACCGAGCTAAAGCGCAACCCGATGGGGACGATGGCCGCCGGGAACGGTGCTGCCGTGGCGATCCTCAACCGCAATGAACCGGCCTTCTATTGCGTCCCTGCTGACGAATATGAGGCGATGCTGAACCTGATCGAAGATGCCGAGCTAAACGCCATCGCGGACGCGCGGTCGGGCGGGCCGTTCGTGCGGGTGTCGCTGGATGAGCTATAAGCTCGAGTTTCACGAAAAGGCGCTCAAGGAGTTCCGCTCGCTCGACGCGGCGGTTCGGGCGCGGCTCAAGCGCAAGCTGGCCGAACGCCTCGAAAACCCGCGCGTTGATGCCGACCGGCTTTCGGGACAACCCGACCGCTACAAGATCAAGCTGAAGACGCCCGGCCTGCGTCTGGTCTATCAGGTCGTTGATGATGTGGTGACGGTGTTCGTCCTGGCGGTGGACAAGCGCGAGCGCAGCACGGTTTACAAGAAGGCGTCCAGCCGGACTTACGAGCGGGATTGATTCGGTGGGGCGCATCCCTGCCCTACCCCATCATCACGTCCAGAAGCTGCGCGGTGAGCGGATGGGTTGATATGGGCGGCAGGGTCTTTACGTCGGGGCGGTCTTTGCCGCGCTCGGCGTGAACGTGATCGAGCCAGACGCGATCAAGCGCCATGACGATCTGATAGTGGCGCGGCTCCCAGTGCTGGCGGGTGATCCGGGCATAGGCTTCCAGATCGGCCCAGCTAATCGGATTGGGTCCGTTCGGGCCGATCGAGCGGGCGCGGGACAGATCGGCGAACGCCTCGAT
>JAUNTV010000344.1 GCA_030538515.1 Paracoccus sp. (in: a-proteobacteria) | reverse complement strand
AAAGCACCGGGCAATCGGCGGATATGGGGCTGCATAATTTCATCTGGTGGATCGCGGTCCTGTCGGTGGCCATCGGCTTTCTGAACCTGCTGCCGGTGCCGGTTCTGGATGGCGGGCATCTGATGCTTTACGCGTGGGAGGCGGTGACGGGCCACAAGCCATCGGATCGCGCGCTGCATATCCTGACCACGATCGGGCTGGCGCTTGTGCTTGGACTGATGTTCTTTGGCCTCAGCAACGATCTCAGGTGCTGAGAAACGCAAATGGGGTTTTGACAGATCCCCCCCGGAGCCTGTAGATTCCGGGACAAAATGGGTGCTAAAGGGCACCGAGACATAGGGGCCGGGGCCGGATATCGGGGCCTGGGCGAAAACGAAGGGGCAGGCAGATGAAACTTAAACGCAGCACATGCGCGGTGGCGCTGATCGCGGGACTGGCGGCGGGCGTGCCTGCGGCGATCCTGCCCGCGCCGGCCTATGCCTATGTTTTCAACCAGATCCGCGTCGAGGGTAACGAGCGCATCGAGCCAGAGACCATCATCGCCTTCGTCAATATCACGCATGGGGTGAATGTTTCGGCCGGCGAGGTCAATGACGCGCTGCAAAGGTTGCAGAACTCGGGCCTGTTCGAAAGCGTGCGCGTCACGCCGCAGGGCAACACGCTGGTGGTTCAGGTCAGGGAATGGCCCACGATCAACCAGATCAGCTTTGAAGGCAATCGTCGCATCAAGAACGAACAACTGGCCGAGGTCACGCAATCGCGCGCGCGGCGCGTCTATTCGCCCTCGCTGGCGGAAAGCGACGCCGCCGCCATTGCGCAGGCCTATTCCGAACAGGGCCGCATGGCCGCGCGGGTGACGCCCAAGATCATCCAGCGCCCCGGCAACCGCGTCGATCTGGTCTTCGAGGTCCGCGAGGGCGCCGTGACCGAGATCGAGCGTATCGGCTTCACCGGCAACCGCGCCTTTTCGGATCGCCGGCTGCGCAACGTGCTGGCGACCAAACAGGCCGGGCTTCTGCGCCAGATCATTCAGGCCGACACCTATAACCCGCAGCGCATCGCGCTGGATGAGCGCCTGTTGACCGATTTCTACCGCGCGCAGGGCTATGCGGATTTCTCGGTCGAGGGGGTGGCACCGGAAATCACGCGCGAACGCGACGCCTATTTCGTGACCTTCGCCATCTCGGAGGGGCCGCGCTACCGTTTCGGCCAGGTCGACACGATTTCGGAAATTCCGGGCGTGGATGCGGCGGATTTCGCAGCCCAGAACCGGGTGCGTCCGGGGACATGGTACAGCCCCGAGATGATCGACGTCTCGATCCGGCGCATGGAAACCGTGGCCCTGCAACGCGGGCTTGACTTCGTGGCCATCGAGCCGCGGGTGACGCGCAACCCGCGCAACCAGACGCTGGATCTGACCTTCGTGCTGACGCGCGGGCCGCGCGTCTTCGTCGAACGCATCGATATCGAAGGCAATACCACCACCCTGGACGAGGTGATCCGCCGCCAGTTCCAGACCGTCGAAGGCGATCCCTTCAACCCGCGCGAGATCCGCAACTCGGCCGAACGTGTCCGCGCGCTTGGTTATTTCGCCGATGCGCAGGTCAATACGCGCGAAGGCTCCAGCCCGCAGCAGGTCATCGTCGACGTCAATGTCGAAGAACAGCCGACCGGTTCGCTGGAATTCGGGGCCAGCTACGGGGCAAGCTCGGGCGTGGGTCTTAGCGCCAGCCTTTCGGAAAGCAACTTCCTTGGCCGCGGGCAAGAGGTCAGCGTGGGCCTTTCAACGGCGAAAAGCTCTCGGTCGGGGACGCTCAGCTTTGCCGAACCCGCCTTTCTTGGCCGCGACCTGCGCTTCAGCGCCGCCATCTGGTATCGCGAGACCGATCAGGAAAACTCGAAATATGACACCCGTTCGGCGGGGCTGCAAACCGGGGTGGAATTCCCGATCTCGGCCTCGGGGCGGCTGGGGGTCTATTACAAGCTTTCCAAGGATTCGATCCTTGATGTGAAGCCGATCGAGGTCAACCCCGATACCGGTGCGCTTACCGGCTCGTCTCCGATTCTCTTTGACGAACAGGGCGGGCTGTGGAGTTCGGCGCTTGGCTACCGCTACAGCTACGACAGCCGCCGTGTCGGGCTGAACCCGCGCACCGCGACCAAGCTGAGCTTCCAGCAGGATTTCGCGGGGATTGGCGGGGATGTGAAATCGGTGACTTCCGTGCTGTCGGCGGGGGTGGAATCGACCGCCTGGCGTCCCGGCATCACCTTGCGCGCCGAATTCGATGCCGGTGCGATCCATATGCTTGACGATCAGTCCAGCCGCGTCATCAACCGTTTCGGCGGTCAGCGCGTGCGCGGATTCGAGGCCAACGGCATCGGCCCGCGCGATCTTGAGGCACCCAATGACGACGCACTTGGCGGCAACTATTTCTGGGTCGCCCGCGCCGAGGCGCAATTCCCCATCGGTCTGCCCGAGGAATACGGGCTGACCGGGGGCGTGTTCATGGATGTCGGCTCCATCTGGGGGCTGGACAAGAAGGTCGGTGCCAATGGCGTCGTGGTGGATGACAAGATGCATCCGCGCGCCGCTGTCGGGCTTTCGCTGTTCTGGACCACGCCGATCGGACCCTTGCGCATGAACTTCGCCAAGGCCATCAAGAAAGAAGATTACGACGAGACCCAGACCTTCGACCTTACCATGTCGACCCGCTTCTGATGCGTGCCGGGCGGGTTTTCGGCGCGGCACTGGCCCTGGCGCTTTTCGCCGGGGCTGGCATCGCGCAGGGACCGCCCGCCACCCCGGAAGCGACCCAGACCCAGAGCCAGCCGCAGGCGGCGGTTCTGGTTCTGGATGTCGAACAGGCCTATGTCACCTCGGCCTGGGGGCAGCGCGCCGGGCGCGATCTCGAGACCGC
>JAUNTV010000343.1 GCA_030538515.1 Paracoccus sp. (in: a-proteobacteria) | reverse complement strand
CAATGCCCCCCTTGTCACCGAGGACATGGCGCAGGCGGTCGAGGATGCGCGCAGCGCGATCGCCTCGGGCGCGCTGGAAGTGGTGAATTACAACACCAGCAACGCCTGCCCGGTCGAGTAAGCCGCGTGCAAATGAAAGCTGATACCGGGGCGGGCGGTGACACCGCCCCCCCGGCGCTGGAACTCAGCGGGATATCGAAGGCTTTCGGTCCGGTTCAGGCGAACAGGAACATCGACCTGACGGTGGCGCGGGGCACGATCCACGGCATTATCGGCGAGAACGGGGCCGGGAAATCGACGCTCATGTCGATCCTTTACGGCTTCTACAAGCCCGATTCCGGGGAAATCCGCGTGAACGGCCAGCCGATCACCATCACCGATTCCATGACCGCGATTCGCGCCGGGATCGGCATGGTCTTCCAGCATTTCAAGCTGGTGCGGAACTTCACCGTGCTGGAAAACGTCATTCTGGGGGCCGAGGACGGCCCGATGCTGCGCCCGTCCATGGCGCGGGCACGGGCGCGTCTGGCGGAACTGGCGCGCGAATATGAATTGCAGGTCGACCCCGATGAGGTGGTCGAGGAACTCTCGGTCGGGCATCAGCAGCGGGTCGAGATCCTCAAGGCGCTGTATCGGCACGCCGATATCCTGATCCTGGATGAGCCGACGGGCGTTCTCACCCCCGCCGAGGCGGATCACTTGTTCCGTATTCTCAACGGGTTGCGTGATGAGGGGAAAACCATCATCCTGATCACCCACAAGCTGCGCGAGATCATGGAGATCACCGATAGCGTCAGCGTCATGCGCCGGGGCGAGATGGTCGCCACGCGGCGCACCGCCGACACCAGCCCCGAGGAACTGGCCGAACTCATGGTCGGGCGCAAGGTGCTGCTGGAGGTCGACAAGACCCCCGCCACCCCCGGCGCGCCGGTGCTGGAAGTGCGCGATCTGCGCCTGATCGACGCCGATCGGGTCGAACGCCTGCGCGGCATCAGCTTCGACATCCGCGCGGGCGAGATCGTGGGCATCGCCGGTGTCAGCGGCAACGGGCAGACACAGCTTCTGGAACTGCTGGGGGGATTCCCCGAACCCGGCGCGAAGGTCTCGGGGCGGATCATGCTGAACGGCAGGCCTCTGGCGCTGACCGGCAAGGGCGCGGACGGTGCCAGCCGGCGCGCGCAGGGCATCGGCCATGTCCCCGAGGACCGGCAGGACGAAGGGCTGATCATGGATTTCGCGGCATGGGAAAATGTCGCCTTCGGCTATCATGACCGGCCCGAATATGCGAAGGGCATCTTTATCGACCGCAAGGCGATCCGCGATGACGCGGCGGACAAGTTCAGGCGCTTCGACGTGCGCCCGCCCGATTGCGATCTGGCGGCGCGGAATTTTTCCGGTGGGAACCAGCAAAAGATCGTCGTCGCGCGCGAGATCGAACAGAACCCCGCGCTTTTGCTGATCGGTCAGCCGACGCGCGGCGTCGATATCGGGGCTATCGAGTTCATCCACAAGCGTATCGTGGAATTGCGCGACGCGGGCCGGGCGGTGCTGCTTGTTTCGGTCGAGCTTGATGAAATCATGTCGCTTTCCGACCGCATTCTGGTCATGTTCGATGGCCGCCTGATGGGCGAGCGTAACCCCGAGGCGACCTCTGCCGGGGAATTGGGGCTGCTGATGGCGGGTGTCACCGATACCGGTCGGGCACCCGAAAGCGCGGGCATTCCGCCCGAACAGAAGCATGTCGGGGAATTGCCGGGGAAAACTGCATGAAGGTGCTTGGATCTGTCGTCACCGCTTTGGCACTTGCTGCCACAGCGCTTCCGGCCGCCGCCGATGCCGCCGCCGATGAGGCCGCCGGGGATGAGGGCCTCCAGATGCTGCTGGCCCTTACCGATCGAACCGAGGCGGACGACTGGATGCTTGCCCATGATACGGCGGTGGCGAAGCTTTCGGGCGCGCGATGGGGCAAATGCGCCGATCAGGGCGAAAGCGTTGCCTGCATCTTCCCCAGCGGGTTTTCCGGCGAACCGGGCGAGGATGTGACCGTTTTGCTTACGGGCATCGTCATAGCTGCGGACGGATCGCGTTGCGTGACCAACTGGTATGGGCCCGAGCAGGGCGTGGGGGTGGCCGAAGTCATTCGCAGCTTTCCCGGCCCCAAGGGCGCAGGCACCAGGAAAATCCAGCTTGAATGGGAAATTCCCCCCGGCGCAGAGCTTGCCCGGGCAAGCGCAATCATGACCGATGCGGCGCAGATTCTGGCGCTTTGCCCGCGCATCGACCGGGCAATGATGGCCAGCGGGAAGGCGTTCTGATGGAAAAGATGCCGAAATGGGCCGATGTGATCCTGACGCCGCTGATCTCGTTGTTGCTGGCCTTCGGCATCTCGGCACTGGTGATCCTTGCCATCGGGGAAAACCCGTGGCTGGCGCTGAAAACCATGGTCAGCGGGGCGCTTGGTTCCAGCTATGGCTGGGGGTTCACGCTTTACTACACCACGAATTTCATCTTCACCGGGCTGGCGGTCTCGGTGGCCTATCACGCGGCGCTGTTCAATATCGGGGGCGAGGGGCAGGCCATGCTTGGCGGGCTTGGCGTGGCCATCGTCTGCCTGTTCATCCCCTGGCCGCATTGGTCGCTGGCGCTTCTGGGCGCGATGGCGGGGGCGGCGCTTTTCGGCGCGGCATGGGCGCTGATCCCGGCGGTTTTGCAGGCCAGGCGCGGCAGCCATATCGTCATCACCACGATCATGTTCAACCTGATCGCCGCCGCCTTCCTGAACTGGGCACTGGTGAACTGGCTCAGGCCTGCGGGCAGTATGGACCCGGCCTCGGCGCGCTTTCCGGCTGCCACGCATCTGCCCCGGATCAGCGATTTCTTTGCGACTTTCGGTGTCAAATGGGGCCAGCACACGCCCGCCAATATCACCTTCCTGATCGCGCTTCTG
>JAUNTV010000342.1:137-2954 GCA_030538515.1 Paracoccus sp. (in: a-proteobacteria) | reverse complement strand
AGAGCGGGCAGGACCGCTACACGACCGAGATCGTGATCCGCAATTTCGGCGGCTCCCTGCAAATGCTGGATGGCCGCGGCGAGGGCGGAGGCAACCGGGGCGGCAGCAGCGATGGCGGCTATGGCGGCGGTTACGGCGATTACGACAGCGGCCCCGGACAGTCGCGCGGCAGTGCCCAGAGCGGCAGCGGTGCCAGCCGGGCGGATTTCGACGACGAAATCCCCTTCTGATCCCATCCCATGGCTGGAAGCAAAAGCCCGCGCTTGCGGGGTTTTGTTTTTAATCAAGGCATTTTTCGTTTGATATGGATCGAAGGGGTTCACACGCAGGTTTTTGCCTGGCTCACTTCTTATGGGGGGCGGCCATGGGCAAACCCTGTTCATTGGACCTTCGGGGACGGCTTTGCGCCTATGTGACGGAAGGCCATTCGGCATGGTCGGCAGGGCGGCTTTTCGCGCTGAGGCGATCCCCGGGCCGCAGGGTCGCCCGGCTGGTCGGTTCGGCAAACATGCACCGTACAGGGCGTTTCTGCTCGGGATCATGCGGGTCGTGACCTGCCGCCGAACTTTCATCCGACCGCGACCGGAACCCGCTGGTTATTTACGCCGATTGGCTATCGCCCGGTGCGCGGAGCTTTCATCTCGCGCAGCGGAGCGGGCGATTGCGGTGGTCAGGTTCAGGGCGAAGCCTGCAGGTGTCTGGTATCCAAGCGATGAATGGGGCCGTGCGGTGTTGTAATCGGTCAGTCGTGGCGCTGTAGCGCGCCAACCAGCCCCTTCGAGCGCAGGAAGCCGATGAACGCGGCCAGTTGCGCCTGTTCGCCTTCCGCCATGGCCGCGACCATCGCCCGCGCCGATGAAAACCCGCATGCGGCGTGGTTGAACCCCATGATCTGCGGCCCACCCCAGGAGGTTGCGCGCATCGCGGCCTCGGCGTTGCGACCGTAGGCGGTTCCGAACATCGCCTCACGCCGGACCTGCGGCAACTTGAGGCTCTCGCGCCAGTCGGTGATACCGCTGCCGGGGAAATGATGCGGCTCGTAGCGGCGCTCCAGCGAGCCATCGGCGCGAAACGGACGGCCTGCCGATTCCACATCCCAGACCGCGCGGATCGCGGCCAGATCGGCACCCAGATCGCGGGCGGCGATGGTGAAATCAGCGTCGGTCAGGCGACGGGCTGCGCCCTGCCATGGTTTGGACATCGCATTCTCCATGAAAAAGCCGCCCGAGGGCGGTGGAACTGCTTGACAATTAGGGCCATTGGCCCTATCTGTGACTTGTGAGGCAATGAAGCCCACTTCGGAAACCGAAAGGACTGATGATGACGAATGCAGAACAGGCCCTTGCCGACGACAAGATGCGGGCCGAGATCGCCAAGCTACTGGCTGAAACCAAGCAGGTTACGGTCAACACCTTCCTTGCCCCGTTTCTGGCGGCGGCAGGGCTGATGGGCGCGACCGCCGCTCTGGTCAAGATTTTCCTCGGATGAGCCCCGACGAATTCAAGGAGGCCCGGCGCAAGCTGGGCCTTACCCTGTCGCAGCTTGGCACGATCCTGAATACCGACCCGCGCACGATCCGCAAATGGGAAGCCATTCACGGCAATACCGCGCGATCACCCAATCCCGTCGCCGCGCGGGCGATGCGATGGATGCTGGATGGCTTCCGCCCGCCGGAATGGCCGCGCGACTGAGGGCCTGTTGCCTTTATCCCGACATCTTGCGGTCGATCCGCTCTAGCGTGGATCTGACGCCGCTGATGGATTCCTCGATACGGCCAAGCTGGACCGCCTGCGCCCGCGCGGCGGCGTCGAGCGTCTCGACCTTGGCTTCCAGCCGCGCGATCTCGCGTTCATTGCGTGTGCTGACGGCCTTGCTGCTGGACAGCGCGACCTCCATCCGCGCCCAGAGCCCCGCGACAAGCGCGATCAGGGGGGCGGCATCGCGCACATTGTCCCAATCCGGCAGGTTCATCGCCGCCGCTCCTTCAGCCATGCGCCAAGGGCGACGCTGGCCATGACGGCGACCGGCCACCATCGCTCGCCGGTGTAGAAGGCACCCACGCCCACGAAGCCCGCATCGATCAGCCCGTCGCGCAAGGAGCCGCCGCGCCGCAGATCGGCGCGTTCCTTGATGAGCCAGTAGCCGATCGCCAGCCCAAGCCGGGCGGCAGCACCCGCCGCCCCCAGAAGCCCTTGCAGCATCGCGCCAAGCATGACGTGACCAAGCCCGATCAGCGCCCAGAGATAGCCGCTTTCATCCGCGCGAAACGCCATCACGACATTGGCGCGCGGACAAAAATCGAAGTCCTTCACGACGCGGTATCGCGTCGCGGCTGTTTTCGGCATCTCTGCCTCCTGTTCAGATTGATTTGACCGAGGCGCAGGAGCACTGCTCCATTCTGGAGGATGATTTCCTGCCGCAGTTGCAAATGCTGATCGCCTCGGCCCGCGCCCATGCTGAGGCGTATTGCAATCAGCGGCTTGCCGAGCGCGAGATCGCGCTGACATGCGATAGCTTCGGCGATCTGGCGCGATTGTCGGTGACGCCGCTGCGTCAGATCAAGACGTTGACCTATACCGATGTGTCGGGCGCTGATCATGAGGTTGACGCGGCTGATATGAGGGTCTCAGGCGATGGCGCGTCGGTCGAGTTTCTGGCTTCAGCGCCGCGCGGGGTCTCTCGGATCATGTTGTGCGGGGTTTTCGGCGGTCAGGTTCCGGATGATGTGAAGCATGCGATGCTTCTGTTGATCGGTGACGGCTTCAAGGCGAAGCACCGCGCGCCAGCCATAGCACAGCATCAATGAACAATCGGTTA
>JAUNTV010000342.1:0-77 GCA_030538515.1 Paracoccus sp. (in: a-proteobacteria) | reverse complement strand
CCGGCCTTGCCGGGCAACAGGGGTCCAATCCGCTCCCACTGATCGTCCGTAAGTGTTCGCCTGCTCAAGATCGCCTC
>JAUNTV010000341.1 GCA_030538515.1 Paracoccus sp. (in: a-proteobacteria) | reverse complement strand
CTGGACCGGCATCCCCACCAGCAAGATGCTGGAGGGCGAGCGCGAAAAGCTGATGCAGATGGAGGAAATCCTGGGGAAGCGCGTGATCGGCCAGAATGAGGCGGTGACGGCGATCTCGAAATCGGTGCGCCGTGCGCGGGCCGGGCTGAACGATGAAAACCGCCCTCTCGGCAGCTTCCTGTTCCTTGGCCCGACCGGCGTTGGCAAGACCGAACTGACCAAGGCCATGGCCGAATACATGTTCGACGATCAGGACGCGATGGTGCGTATCGACATGTCGGAATTCATGGAAAAGCACTCGGTCGCGCGTCTGATCGGCGCGCCGCCCGGCTATGTCGGCTATGACGAAGGCGGCGCTCTGACCGAAGCCGTGCGCCGCCGCCCCTATTCGGTGGTGCTGTTCGATGAGGTCGAAAAGGCGCACCCGGATGTGTTCAACGTGCTGTTGCAGGTGCTGGACGACGGGCAGCTGACGGATGGTCAGGGCCGCAAGGTCAGCTTCAAGAATACGCTGATCGTGCTGACATCGAACCTTGGCAGTCAGGCGCTTTCGACGCTGCCCGATGACGCCGATTCGACAGCGGCGCGCAAGGATGTGATGGAGGCCGTGCGCGCCCATTTCCGCCCGGAATTCCTGAACCGGCTGGATGAGATCATCATCTTCCGCCGCCTCACGCGGGAAAACATGGACGGGATCGTCAAGATCCAGCTTGCGCTTCTGGAAGCCCGTCTTGCCAGTCGCAAGATCACGCTGGAAGTGGACGACAAGGCGCTGCATTGGCTGGGCGAGGAAGGCTACGATCCGGTTTACGGCGCGCGTCCGCTGCGGCGCGTGATCCAGCGTGCGTTGCAGGACCCGCTGGCGGAACTGCTGCTTTCGGGCGAGGTGCTGGATGGCCAGACCGTCAAGGTCACGGCCGATGATGATGGGCTGCGCATCGGCAATCGCATCGGGCGCGCCGGCAACAAGCTTGGCGCGGTGGGCGAAGGCCCGAAGGACGCGACCATCCACTGAACCGGCCCATGCGATCCGAAAGGCCCCCGGTTACGGGGGCCTTTTGCTGCCGGGAACGCGCTTGTGATCGGCTTTCCTTTGCCGCCGCCGCGTGATCGGCCCATGCTTACGGGGCAACGCAGAGGGGATGCGATGAAACTTGGCTGGTCGGATGTAACGCCCGAGGCGGTTTTCTGGAATCGCCGCTCCTTTCTGGCCGGGGCGGCGGCGCTTGCGGCCTCGCCGGTGCAGGCGCTCAGCGGCGCGCCATCGCGGTTTTCCACCGACGAGCCCCCCAACAGCTTCGAAGAAATAACCAATTACAATAACTTCTATGAATTCGGTTTCGGCAAGGAAGACCCTGCCCGGCATGCCCACCGGTTGACTACGGACCCCTGGTCGGTCGAAATCGCCGGGCTTGTCGACCGCCCCGGCAGCTATGGCCTGGATGACCTTGCACCCGAATCAGCGTTGGAGGAACGCATCTACCGGCTGCGCTGCGTCGAAGGGTGGTCGATGGTGATTCCATGGCTTGGCGTGCCTCTGGCATCGGTGCTTGGCAAGGCGGGCGTCCGGCCGGGCGCGAAATACGTCGCATTTGAAACACTTGTGCGCCCCGATGAGATGATCGGGCAACGCAGCCGCGGCATCGACTGGCCCTACCGCGAGGGGCTGCGGCTGGACGAGGCCCTGCATCCGCTGACGATTCTGGCGACCGGGCTTTACGACAAGCCGATGCCCGCGCAGAACGGCGCGCCGATCAGGCTGGTCGTGCCGTGGAAATATGGATTCAAATCGATCAAATCCATCGTGAAGATCAGCCTGACCGATCGCCAGCCCGAAACAAGCTGGCAATCGCTGCAACCCACGGAATACGGCTTTTATGCCAATGTGAACCCGCAGGTGGACCATCCGCGATGGTCTCAGGCGACCGAGCGGCGCATCGGTGCCGGCCTGCTGGCGGGGCGCGAAAAGACGCTGATGTTCAATGGCTACGGGGATGAGGTCGCCGCGCTCTATGCCGGGATGGATCTGGCGCAAGATTACTGATGCGGCAGGTGAATGCGGCTTTGCGGCGAATCCCCGAATGGTGGCTCTGGCTTGCCGGGGCGCTGCCGTTGGCGCTGCTGATCCATGATGCATTCGGCGGCCTGCTTGGCGTCGACCCCGTTCGCGAAATCGAGCATCGGCTGGGGCGCACGGGCTTCTACTTCCTGATCGCCACGCTGGCAGTGACGCCCCTGCGCCGTCGCGTGGGGCTGAACCTGATCCATTTGCGCCGGGCCCTTGGCCTGCTGAGCTTCAGCTATGTTCTGCTGCACCTGCTGGCATGGGCCGTCTTCGATATGGGGCTGCTGTGGCGGCAGATGCTTGGGGATGTGGCCAGGCGACCCTATCTGCTTTTCGGGATGTCGGCTTTCGCGATCCTGCTGATTCTGGCGATGACCTCGAATCGCTTCTCGATTCGCCGGCTGGGACGGTGGTGGTCCCGGCTGCACCGGCTTGTCTACATTGCCGCTGTTTTAGCCAGCCTGCACTGGATCTGGGCGCTGAAACTCCTGCCCGGTTGGGTGATCTTCTGCCTGGGGCTGATGGGGCTGACCCTGCTGTCCCGCTTTCTGCCGACACGGCGAACACCATAAAAATACACATAATTTCAAATCATTAACGTTTTTTTAACCTTTTTATGACGAATCGCCTTGCGGGTTTCGTTCGGCGGCACTAGATACCCCTTCACCGAAACGGCGGGGACGCCGGATCGGTTGGGGCCCTGGCAGGCAGGCCAAAAAAGTTGAGAAACCTCTTGACGATTTTGGAACCGCTCGCTAAATAGGGTTTCCGCTTCGGAGACGGGGCAACAATCTGGAAGCATTGGCTGTGATGGCGCCAAGAAGTTGGCGCGTAATGGTTTTTGCTTCTCTGCTATTTGACATTGTTATGAATATTGAAGGGATATGCGGGCGGTTTGGTCATTC
>JAUNTV010000340.1 GCA_030538515.1 Paracoccus sp. (in: a-proteobacteria) | reverse complement strand
ATCCGCGCCCATCGGCCCGATCTGATCCTGATCGAAGCGCCCGGCGATCTGGCCGGTCATATCCCCCATCTTCTCGACCCCGAGGCACGCTTTCCCCTTGCCGTCGTGGCGCTTGGCGATGCGGGGCCGGACGGGGGGCCGCGCCCGGCCATTTACCTGCCCTTTTCCGATCACGCGCCCGAAACCATCGCCATCCGCGAGGCCGCGATCCTTGGCGCGGAAGTCGCCTTCATCGATCTGGCCGTGAATGCCCGCGACCAGCCAGCCCCGCCCGGCGGCAGCCCGATCCCCGCGCAGCCCGAAACTCCCTTTGATCAGGCCGGTTTCGTTGCCGCCACCTGCCGCAAGCTGGGGCTGAAAGACGGGCTGGAACTTTGGGATCACCTGTTCGAATCGCGGCTTGGCGACAGCGACTGGCAGGGTTTTTTCACTGATGTTTATGCCTATTGCGCGGCGCTGCGCCGTTCGACCCCTGCGCATGTGCTGACCGGCGACGACACGCTGCCGCGTGAGGCCGCGATGCGCGCCCATCTGGCGCGCGCGCAGGGCCGGCGCGCCGTGGTCGTCACGGGCGGCTTTCACACGCCCGCGCTGATCGACGGCGGCGATGCGCCCGCGCCAGAAACCGTGCCCGCATCCGAAAGCTACCTGATCGGCTATGGCGAGGAAGCCCTTGACGCGCTTTCGGGCTACGGCGCGGGGCTGCGCTTTCCGGGCTGGTATGCGGGGCTTTGGGCGCGCGCCGAAGGCGCTGGCGGCCCGCCCGACTGGCGCGGCTATATGCTTGATACGCTTCACGGTTTTGCCCGGTCCGAGGCCGCCCTTGGCCAGCCCATTCCCCTGCCGGGCCAGCTAGAGACACTGGCGCTGGCATCCGGGCTGGCGGATCTGCGCGGGCGGCGGGCCGTCATGCTGGCCGATCTGACCGAGGCCATGCGCAGCGCGCTTATCAAGGGCGAGGCCCATGCCGACGACCGCCGCACCCACGCGCTTTTCCAGCATCTGCGCGGCACAAGGCTGGGGGCGGCACCGCGCGCGGCGGGGCTGCCGCCGATCGTGCATGACGCGCGGGCGCGCGCGCGCGCGGCGCGGGTCGATCTGGGCGACAGCCTGCGCAGGCTGCGCAAGCTGGATTTCCGGCGCAAGCCCGCCCATGCCGAAAGCGCGCGCTTCTTCCATCAGATGCGCATTCTGGAAACCGGAATGGCCGGGCTGGTGGCGGGGCCGGACCCGCTTGGGGGCGCGCGCGCCGGGCTGATCTTCGAGGAATGGGAGATCGGCTGGTCGCCCCAGGTCGAGGGCCGGCTGATCGATGCCGCCCGCCTTGGCGCAAGCGTGCCCGAAGCCGCGGCGCGGACGCTGCTGGATCAGCGCCACGCCATGATCGAGGCCGGTCGCGCCGACGACCTGCCCGCCATGCTGGACCTGATGATCCGCGCCGCGCAGGCCGGGCTGGCTGGCCGGATGGGCGCGCTTCTGGCCGATCTGGCCGCGACCCTGCCGCGCAGCGTCGATCTGGCGGGGCTGGCCGATATCATCGCGCGCGCGGGCGGGGCCTCGCTGCCCGGCTCGGCCCTGTCGGGCGCGGATATGCCCGACTTCACGGCGCTGGCACAGATGGCTTACGCGCGGTTTCTTTATCTCTGCGACGATCTTCCCGACGCCCCGCCCGAGGCGCTGCCGGGCCATATCGGGGCGCTCGACCGCGTGGCCTCGTGCCTGGCCAATCCCGATTACCCGCCGCTTGATGCCGCGCGCTTCCATGATGCGCTGAAAGCCATGGCCGATGCGCCCGCGACCCTGCCCCTGCTGCGCGGCGCGGTTTTCGGGCTGATGGTGCGCGCGGCGATCCTGCCGGCGGAACATCTGGCGCGCGCGCTTCATGGCGGGCTTTCCATGATCGGGGCGGATGCGCAGGCCCGCGCGGCGGTGCTTGACGGTCTTCTGCGCGCGGCGCCCATGCTGCTGTGGCAAAGCCGCGAGGTGCTGGAAGGGGCCGAGGCCGCGCTGGCAGCCCTTGATGATGACGCTTTCCTCGACCAGCTTCCGGCGCTGCGCCACAGCCTGACGCGCCTGAACCCGCATCAGACCAGCCGTCTTGCCGATGAACTGGCCGAGGCTTTCGCCATCAACGCCACCCCCCTGACCACGCAATCGCGCTTTTCCCAGGCCGAACTGGCGCGCGCGCTGCGGGCCGAGCGTGCCCTTGGCGCGGTTCTGGTCGCCGACGGCTTGCAGGACTGGGCCGCGCCATGACCAGAACCACCGCCCAACGCTGGCGCCTTCTGCTTGGCCGCTATTCCGAATCCGCGCTTGGCGCCTGCCTTGGCGGGGCCGACGGGCGGCGCGACGGCGCGCTGGATTTCCTTTATGCGCGCGAATATCGCCTGCGCGGCATCCGCACGGGTGACAGGAACGACCGGAACGACAAGCGCGAGGGCAGCGATGACCCGACCCGGCTGGCCGCGCTTGACTGGCTGGCAGAGGTCCGTGACCTGTTCCCCGAAACCGTGGCCGAGCGCCTTACCGACGAGGCCGTGACCCGCTACGGGCTTGGCGATCTTCTGAAAGACCCGCGCGTCGTCGAGGATCTCACCCCCACGCCCGGCCTGCTGCGCAGCCTGCTGGCGCTGGAAGGGCGCGCCGATCCGGCGCTGAAGGCGCAGATCAGGGCGGTTGCTGATGGGGTCATCGCCCAGATCATGGCACGCCTGCGCACGGCCTTGCAGCGCGCCATGTCGGGGCGGCGCAACCGTCATGCGCGCTCGCCCCACAAGGCGGCGGCGAATTTCGATGCCCGCGCCACGATCCGCGCCAACCTTCAGCACTGGGACAGCGCGCGCGCCACCATTCTGGCCGAACAGCTTCGCTTTTCCGCGCGCCAGCGGCGGCATCTCGACTGGACGGTGATCCTTTGCGTGGACCAGTCGGGATCGATGACCGACAGCCTGATCTTTTCCGCGATCATGGCGGC
>JAUNTV010000014.1 GCA_030538515.1 Paracoccus sp. (in: a-proteobacteria) | reverse complement strand
GGCGCAACCGCAGCCGGGCCGGAAGCAGATTTCTTGATCGGGCGCTCTATAAAGAACGTCATCTGGTCGAGTGTTTCTTCAATCGCCTCAATCGGTTCCGCAGAATTGCGCTCCGATGTGAGAAAACCCTGACCTCGTTCAAAGCCCTCGTCGAACTCGCATGCGTCATGGCATGGATCACTTAAATGAAGACGCCGTCTAGTTGCCGGATTGCCGCGACATGCTCGACGGGATTCCCGTCGAGCATCTTGATTCTGACCTTCGCATAACGCTTGCCATGGTTCGCCAGAAGATCCGAAAGAAAACCCGAGGCGATCGAGGAGTAGATACCGATCCGGATTCTCCCTTCTTCCGAACGTCCCGCTGCCGCAACATCATGTGCGCCTTCTCCGACACTTCTGATGACATGGCGAGCCCGTAGGAGGAAGCGCTGGCCCGCATATGTTTGCGATACGCCCCATGTGTGCCGGTGGAAGAGCGAAGCGCCGATTTGGTCCTCAAGGTCGGCGATACACCGGCTAACTGCCGACTGCGACAGACCGAGGGCTGCACCAGCTTTGCGAAAGCTGCCATGCTCGGCGGCAGCCACAAAATAACGGAAATGGCGAAGCTCAATGGATTCCGGCCACTTCGCCACATCTTTTCTCATGCGCCCACCATGGTTCTGATTGACCGCGCAGAGGCTGTCACGAGCCCAAAGGGAACGCTGTGAGCTGTGACCGCCATGATGGACTCCTGCATGCTTGCAAAGCCAGCTTCGGCGATCACACAGATAGCCAGTGTCAGATTCTAGAGCCTACCGACCCCTTCGATTAGAGAGGGCAAATCGCATGCCATCATAAGGTGAGCCTAATAATGCGATCAGCAATGTGTGTAGGTTGTCGCTAGCCACAAGCGACTACTGGCTGCGAAGCGCAACCATGGATCTGCGGCGAGGTCAGCCGGGATGGCAGATGCCATAACCATCCGAAGCCACTTATATCGAAGATAAGGGGAAATGGCGCGCCCGACACGATTCGAACGTGTGGCCTCCACCTTCGGAGGGTGGCGCTCTATCCAGCTGAGCTACGGGCGCATTGGTGGTGGAATACGTCTGGGGCCGAGCGAGGTCAACCTCAAACCGCGAACAACTCGGATGGCAATGAGCCGCTACTGGAATGCTGCCCTATCGCCGTCGTTCGCTCTCTACAACCTCCCCTACGCTTGCTTCCGTGGCGCTTCCGCGGCCCCGAAGGCGATTCCCTCGTTTCCCGAGAGACCAACCAAACCCTTGATTTCACGCCCAGTTTTTACACCCTTGGCACTCAAGAAAACACTTGCCTCTGCCTTCAGAGGGCAGCGCTCTATCCAGCTGAGCTACGGGTGCCTGCCCGCGTGATTAGCGGCAATCGGCGGGGGCTGCAATAGGGCAAAGGTCGGGGGCGGTCAGGTGAAAAGGGCGCGGCAGAAGTGCAGGGCGTCGAGCAGGGCGTCGATCTCGGCCTCGGTGTTATACATCGCAAGGCTCGCGCGCGCGGTGGCGGTCACGCCGTAGAAATCCATCAGCGGCATGGCGCAATGGCTGCCCGCGCGCAGCGCGATGCCGCGCTTGTCGAGGATGGTGGCGACGTCATGCGCATGCGCCCCCTCCATCACCATCGAGAAGATCGCCCCCTTGCCCGGCGCATCGCCCTGAAGTTGCAGCCAGTTCAGCGGGCGCAGCCGGGAAAGCGCATAATCGCGCAGCCTGCGCTCATGGGCGGCGATATTGTCCATCCCCAGCCCCATCAGATAATCCAGCGCCGCGCCAAAGCCGATCTGGTTGACGATGCCCGGGGTACCTGCCTCGAACCTCAGGGGCGGGTCGGCATAGCTCACGGCATCGCGCGAGACCGTGCGGATCATGTCGCCGCCGCCGAGAAAGGGGCGCATCTCGGCCTGACGCTCGGGCGAGATCCAGATCGCGCCGGACCCCGAAGGCCCGTAAAGCTTATGCCCGGTGATGCAGTAGAAATCGACGCCAAGAGCCGCCAGATCCACCGGCATATGCACCGCCGCCTGAGAGCCGTCGGCCATGATCGGCACCGATGTGCCCCGCGCGATGGCGGCCAGATCGACCACGGTGCCGGTCACGTTCGACATATGCGTCACCGCGATCAGCCGGGTTTTCGGCCCGACCGCTGCCAGCACCTTCTCGGGTGGCAGGCTGCCGTCGGGCTCTGGCTCGACCCATTTCAGCACCCCCCCCTGACGTTCGCGCAGGAAATGCCAGGGCACGATATTGGCGTGATGTTCCAGCACCGACAGCAGGATCTCGTCTCCCGGCTGAAGGCGCGGGGCGGCCCATGCATAGGAGACCAGATTGATCGCCTCGGTCGCGCCGGAGGTGAAGATCACCCCGTCCTCAGAGGGCGCGTTCAGAAAGCGCGCGATGGTGCCGCGCACGCGTTCGTAATTATCCGTCGCAAGGTTCGACAGGTAATGCAGCCCGCGATGGACATTGGCGTATTCGCCCTCATAGGCGCGGGTGATCGCCTCGATCACCTGACGCGGCTTCTGGGCGCTTGCCCCGCTGTCAAGATAGATCAGCGGGCGGCCATTCACCTGCCGCGAGAGGATCGGGAAATCGGCGCGAACCGCCGCGACATCAAGGCTCATGACGGCACCTGTGGCAATTGCGGCGCGATGCCAAGGACCGTCACGACGATCGACAGCAGGAACACCGTGGCGATGAAGGAGATGAAGATCAGCACCACCACGATCAGCAGGTTGTCGAAACCATGCAGCACACCGATCAGCCGGACCGAGGCCACCGCCACCAGCAGCATCGCCACCAGCCCGATCAGGGCGGACAAAAGGGGCGAGACCAGCAGGATCACGCTTTGCACGAGCTGCATCGAGAAAAGCAGCATCTCGATCCAGGCGACGATCAGCAGGATATCGGCGAATTCCGCCCGCCCGCCCATCGCCCGGCCAAGCGTGGTCAGCACCCAGGCGCCGATCGCCAGCGCGGTGTATAACATCGCCACGTAAAGCAGCGGCTGGCGCGCCACGTCAAGGATCAGCGGCAATACGCCATCGGGGCGGGCATTGACGATCATCACCATCAGAAGCGTCGACAGAAGCACCGCCAGCGCCAGAACCATCCAGCGCGCCGACATGGGCAGATCAAGCGCGCGCAGCCGGCGCACCGCCTGCGCGGGGTCCAGAAAGCTCAGCCGGGCAAGCCCGATCAGGTCGTCAAATCTCATGCCCGTGTCATCAGGGCCGACAGCCCCGCGCCCCAGATGAAAAGAAAGCCGAAACCCGCGATCATGCGGGTCAGCGTCAGTGCCGTGCCCGGACCGATCAGCCCCTCGACCAGCCCCGAAAGCAGCATCGCGGGGCCTACGGCCAGAAGCGCCCAGAACAGCGCCAGCCGGGCATCATCCGCCGCAATCTGACGCCCCGCCAGCCGCAAGACAAGCCCCGAAAGGGACGCCAGCGCATAGGCCAGAAGCGGCAGCAGAAACAGCACCGCCATGATCGCGCCGGCCATGCGCCCGCCCAGGGGCACCGCCGGGTCGATTTCGGCCGCGCGCGCATGGCCCGGCATCTGGGCGACCAGAAAGACCAGCATCGCCCCCATCAGCACCGCCAGCAACGCCCCTTCGCGCATGGGCGACAGCCCGCGCACCACCCGCCCCGGCCGCAGCCAGCTTGCGAAGATGCGCGGGACGATGCCCGTGCTCAGGCGTGCCGGGTCAGCCATGCGTCCAGCCGCTCGCTGATTTCTTCGCGCAGGTCCTCGTCCTCGACCTCATCAAGTGCGGCGGCAAGGAAGGACAGGATCATCAGCACGATGGCCCGGTTCTTCGGCACCCCGCGAGAGCGCAGATAGAACAGCGCGGTTTCGTCGATCGCGCCCGTGGTCGAACCGTGGCTGCATTTCACGTCATCGGCATAGATTTCCAGCTCCGGCTTGCCCAGAAACTGGCTGGCATCATCCAGAAGCAGCGCCTGGCTGATCTGATAGCCATCGGTTTTCTGCGCGCCGGGCTTGACCAGGATCTTGCCCTGAAACACGCCGACCGCGCCGTTTTTCAGCACTTTCTTGAAGACCTGCCGGCTTTCGCAGCGCTCTGCGCCATGGGTCACGAAAACCGTGTCATCATGGTGGAAGGGCCCGCGATTGCCATCGCCCAGCACCGCCGCCGCGACATGGGCCACCGCATCATCGCCCACGAATTCCACGACGGATTCATGGCGGATCAGCGTGCCGTTCACCGAAAGCGAGAAGCTTTTGAAACTGGCGCGGGCATCGACACGCGCGAAAATGGCCGAGAAGCCAAGCTTCTGGTGCCCGGCCCGTTTCGCGTTGATATGGTTCAGCTTTCCGCCCGGCGCGATATCGACCTCGATCACCCCGTTCGAGCGCGCACCGACCATGCCGGTTTCCAGAAGCGTCAGCGCCGCGCCTTCCTCGACCCGGATGACGTGATGCCAAAGCACATCCGCATCCGCGCTTTCGCGGCGATGCACGATATGGATGGGCTTTTCGGGCCGGCCGGTCACGCGGATCAGCACACCATCGGCGGCGGCCACGGTGTTCAGCGCGGCGAAGGGGCGCGCCACGGGCGTCTGGCCCGCCGCTTCCAGCGTGCCGTAAAGCGATGCCGCCCAGTGATCGGGGCGGCTGTCGGCCAGCGAAAGGATGTCGATTTCGACCCCTTCCAGCGCCGGATCGGACGATGCGCTGGCGTCGAAGCGCCCGTCGACGAAGACCAGAACCAGCCGGTCACGCTCCGCGAAAAGGGGCGAATCCGGGGCCTTGCCCTCGATCGGGATCGGCGCGGGATGCGGCGCGTTGAAGGGGCGCGGATCGGTGAAACGCCAGTATTCGTCGCGCGGATGGGGCAGGCCCATGGCGCGCAGGCGCGCCAGCGCCTTGGCCCGCGCGGGCGCGGTGAAGCCGCCTTCGGGCAGGCTCAGCGCGGCCAGCCGGGCGCCAAGCACGTCATCGCGCGCGGCCTCGGCGGCTTTGGGCGGTGTCAGGACGGCGCTTTCGCTCATCAGCCGACCTCCGCCAGAAGCTCGCCGTAACCGTTCTTCTCGACCTCAAGCGCCAGTTCCGGGCCACCCGATTTCACGATCTTGCCGTCGGCCATGATATGGACGACATCGGGGCGGATATGGTCCAGCAAACGCTGGTAATGGGTGATGACCAGAAAGGCCCGGTCAGGCCCGCGCAGCGCATTCACCCCTTCCGAGACAAGCCGCATCGCATCCACGTCCAGCCCCGAATCGGTCTCGTCCAGGATGCACATCTTCGGTTCCAGCATGGCCATTTGCAGGATCTCGTTGCGCTTCTTCTCACCGCCCGAGAACCCCATGTTGACCGGGCGCTTCAGCATATCCGCGTCGATATCCAGCGATTTCGCCTTTTCGCGCACCAGTTTCAGGAAATCCGCCGCCGAAAGCTCATCCTGCCCGCGCGCCTTGCGCTGCGCGTTCATCGCGGTGCGCAGGAAGGTCATATTGCCGACGCCGGGGATTTCCACCGGGTATTGAAAGGCCAGGAACAGCCCGGCCGCGGCGCGCTCTTCCGGCTCCATCTCCAGCAGGTCATCGCCTTCCAGCGTGGCGCTGCCCTCGGTCACATCATAGCCGTCGCGGCCTGAAAGCACATAGGAAAGCGTCGACTTGCCCGAGCCGTTCGGCCCCATGATGGCATGGACCTCGCCTGCCGGGACAGTCAGCGTGACGCCCTTGAGGATCTCTTTGCCCTCTTCCTCAAGCCTTGCGTGCAGATTGTTGATTTTCAGCATATTTTCCTCATTTCCCCGGCGATGGGGCCATATCATTCCGACGCAATCGCGCCTTAACCGACCGAGCCTTCCAGCGAGATCGCGACAAGGCTTTGCGCCTCCATGGCGAATTCCATCGGCAGGGCTTGCAGCACTTCCTTGGCGAAACCGTTCACGATCAGGGCGATGGCCTCTTCCTCGCCGATGCCACGGCTCCGGCAGTAGAAAAGCTGATCGTCATCCACCTTGGATGTCGTCGCCTCATGCTCGACCCGGCTGGATGCGTTCTTCACCTCGATATAGGGCACGGTATGGGCGCCGCATTGATCGCCGATCAGCAGGCTGTCGCATTGCGTATAGTTGCGGCTGTTCGTGGCCTTGGGGTGAATGGCCACGCGCCCGCGATAGGTATTCTGCGCCTTGCCCGCAGAAATCCCCTTGGAAACGATGCGAGAGCGCGTGTTTCTGCCAAGATGCAGCATCTTGGTCCCGGTATCGGCCTGCTGGTGATTATTGGTGATGGCGATGGAATAGAACTCGCCCTGGCTGTCATCGCCCCGCAGGATGCAGGACGGATATTTCCAGGTGATCGCGGAACCGGTTTCCACCTGCGTCCACATCACCTTGGCGCGCGCCTCGCGGCAATCGGCACGCTTGGTCACGAAGTTATAGATGCCGCCCTTGCCCTCGTCATCGCCGGGGAACCAGTTCTGGACGGTGGAATATTTCACCTCGGCATCTTCCAGGATGACGATTTCCACCACCGCCGCGTGAAGCTGCGCCGTGTCGCGCTTGGGCGCGGTGCAGCCTTCCAGATAGCTGACGTAAGAGCCTTTGTCCGCAATGATAAGCGTGCGTTCGAACTGGCCGGTGTTTTCGGCATTGATGCGGAAATAGGTCGACAGCTCCATCGGGCAGCGCACGCCCGGCGGGATATAGACGAATGACCCGTCCGAGAAAACCGCGCTGTTGAGCGCCGAATAGTAATTGTCGCCCTGCGGCACGACGCTGCCCAGATATTGGCGCACCAGTTCGGGATGCTCGCGGATCGCTTCCGAGATCGAACAGAAGATCACCCCCGCCCTGGCCAGTTCGTCCTTGAAGGTGGTGCCAAGGCTCACGCTGTCGAAAACCGCGTCCACGGCGACCTTGCGGCCTTCTGCGGGCGTATCGCCCGCGCCTTCGACGCCCGCCAGAATCATTTGCTCTTTCAGCGGGATGCCAAGCTTTTCATAGGTCGCCAGCAGTTTCGGGTCGACCTCATCCAGCGTTTTCGGCTTGACCTGCATGCTTTTCGGGCGGGCATAGTAATACTGGTCCTGAAAATCGATCCGGGGGATATCCAGCATGGCCCATTCCGGCAGGCGCATTTCCTGCCAGCGCCGGAACGCCTTGAGACGCCACTCGGTCATCCACGCAGGTTCGTCATTCTTTTCCGAGATGAGACGGACGATATCCTCGTTGATGCCCTTGGGGGCATATTCCATCTCGATCTCGGTATCCCAGCCGTATTTATAGCTGCCCATATTGGCGACGGTCTCGACCGTTTCACGGTCGACGCCTTCGCGCACGTCAAGATCGGTGGTTCCGTTCATCCTTTGTCCTTCCTCGGGCCAGTCCTGCTAGCCGTTCCTGTCGCGCCAGCGTGCATACGCGCTTTCCCAGGCATCCGCAAATCGGTTCATCTGATCCTCACCCAAAGCCGGGCTTATGGAAATGCGGATCGCCGATTGCGCCGCCTGATCGTCGAAGCCCATGGCCTGAAGGGTTCCGCTGGCCCGGACCTTGCCCGATGAGCACGCCGAACCCGCCGAGATCGCAAACCCCGCCAGATCCATTTGCATGACCTGCGTTTCGCCTTTCCAGCCTGATGTAAGAATGCAGGTCGTATTCGGCAAGCGCGGCGCATGTTTTCCGGCGATGACGGCTTCGGGGGCGGCGGCCAGAAGCCGGGCCTCCAGCGCGTCGCGCCGGGCCTCGACCTCGGCCCAGAGGCCCGCTTCCAGATCGGCCTGCGCGGCGCGGGCGGCGGCCGCAAAGCCAAGGATGCCGATGAAATTCTCGGTCCCGCCGCGCCGGCCCTGTTCCTGCCCGCCGCCACGGATGCGGGCCTGCACCTCGGTGCCGCGCTTCACGATCAGCGCGCCGATGCCCTTCGGGCCACCCAGCTTGTGCGCGCTGACGAAACCCGCCGTCAGCCCCAGCCAGTTGAAGGCGAAAGGCACCTTGCCGAAGGCCTGCGTCAGATCGCTGGATGCCAGCCCCTCGGGCAGCGCCTGCAAGACCCCGGTTTCGTTATTGGCCAGTTGCAGCGTCGCGCGCGCCGGGTCGGGCACGGTGACGATACCGTTTCGATCCACCGCCAGATCGTCATCGCACCAGGCCTTGATGGCGCTGTGCTCGACCGGCGCGCAATGAATGCCCGCGCCGGCCAGCACCATTGCGGCGGCCTCGGTCGTGCCGGATGTGAAGATCACATCCGCCCCTTCCGCGCCAAGGGCGGCGGCCAGATCCTCGCGCGCGCGCTCCATCGCCATTTTCGCGGCGCGCCCCTCGGAATGCACGGACGAAGGGTTTCCCGCCATGTCCATCGCCGCGATCATCGCCGCGCGGGCCTCGGCGCGGATCGGGGTGGTCGCGTTCCAGTCCAGATAATGCCGCATCACAGCGCCAATGCGATGCGGCGCGCCAGCTTGCGCGCGACTTCGGACTTGCCCATGCGCGGCCATGGCTCTGCCCCGTTGGCCGAGATCAGCGTGACCGTGTTATCCGCCCCCCCGAACGTCCCCGAGGCCGGGCTGACATCATTCGCCACGATCCAGTCGCAGCCCTTGCGCGCACGTTTCGATGTCGCATTGGCCACCACGTCATTTGTCTCGGCGGCAAAGCCCACCACCAGCTTCGGGCGGCGCGGGCCGGGCTGGCTGACCCAGGCCAGAATGTCGGGGTTTTCCGCGAATTCCAGCACGGGCACGCCGGATTTCCCCTTCTTCATCTTGAAATCGGTGCGATTGGCAACCTTCCAGTCGGCCACTGCCGCCGCCATCACCGCCGCATCGGCAGGCAGGGCCGCATCGACGGCGGCTTTCATCTCATCGGCGGTCTGCACCCTGACGACCTGAACCCCCTCGGGCGGGGGCACGCTGGCCGGGCCGGTCACGAAGCTGACCCGCGCGCCCAGATCGCGCAGCGCCTCGGCAATCGCGCTGCCCTGCGCGCCCGAGGAATGGTTCGAGATATAGCGCACCGGATCGATCGGCTCGACCGTCGGGCCAGAGGTCACGATGATATGGCGCCCCTCCAGCAATTGCGGGATCTGCGCAGGCTCCAGCCGCAGGGGCGCGGGCCTGGCCACCGGGCGCGCCGGAAGGGGCGCGGGCGCGGGAAGCGCCGACCCAAGGGCCGCGCGGATCGCGGCGATGATCGCCGCAGGCTCGGCCATGCGGCCGGGGCCGAATTCGCCGCAGGCCATATCACCGTCATCGGGCCCCACCGTCAGGATGCCGTCAGCGGTCAGCTGCGCCAGATTGCGTTGCGTTGCGGGATGGCTCCACATCCTGACATTCATCGCAGGCGCGATCAGCACCCGCTTGTCGGTGGCCATCAGCAGCGTCGAGGCCAGGTCATCCGCATGCCCCCCCGCCATTTTCGCCATCATATCCGCCGTGGCCGGGGCCACCACCACCAGATCGGCGGCGCGCGAAAGCTGGATATGGCCCATCTCGGCCTCTCGGGTCAGATCGAACAGATCCCGGTGCACCTCTTCACCCGCCAGCGCCGAAACCGACAGCGGGGTCACGAATTCCGCGCCCGCCCGCGTCAGCACCGGCACGACCCGCGCCCCCTCGCGCTGAAGGTCGCGGATCAGTGTCAGCGATTTATAGGCCGCGATCCCGCCGCCGATCACCAGTAAAATACGGCTGCCCTGCATGTCTCGACCCCGCGCAATCCCTTCCCCGAGATAGGCCAGATTGCCCATGACAGCAATGCCCGGCCCTGACGCCTGCCAGACCATCACCGGCTTTCCATCCGGCTTGAGCACGCATACGGAACCGGGCTCGCGTTAACCGTTTCTTAAGCGCAAGGACGCTACAGCTTGACCGGCAGGCAGGGCGGACGGGATGGCGGCAATCGCATATACGGTGGCCTTCGACGGGATCGAGGGACGGCTGGTCGAGGTGCAGGCGGCGATCTCGGCGGGGCTGGCCTCTTTCGCCATCGTGGGCCTGCCCGACAAGGCGGTCTCGGAAGCGCGCGAACGTGTCCGCGCGGCCTTTCACGCCCTTGCCATCGCACTGCCGAACAAAAGAATCACCGTCAATCTCTCGCCCGCCGATCTCCCGAAAGAGGGCTCTCATTTCGATCTGCCCATTGCGCTGGCGGTGCTGGCCGCGCTGGAAATCCTTCCGGCAGAGGCACTGTCGAACGTGATCGCCCTGGGCGAGCTGGCGCTTGACGGGCGGCTGGTGCCGGTTCTGGGCGCGCTGCCCGCCGCCATGACCGCCGCGGAACAGGATCACGCGCTGATCTGCCCCGCCGCCTGCGGGGCGGAAGCGGCATGGGTCGGGGCCACCCCGGTTTTCGCCCCCGCGCATCTGCGTCAGGTGCTCGATCACCTTTCCGAACGCGCGCCCCTGCCGCTGGCGCGTCCGGGTCAGGTCGCGCCCGCGCCCCGGCACCGCGATCTGGCCGAAGTCAAGGGGCAGGAACGCGCAAAGCGCGCGCTGGAAATCGCCGCCGCCGGGCGCCATCACCTGCTGATGACCGGCCCGCCCGGTGCCGGCAAGTCCATGCTGGCCGCGCGGCTGGCCGGGCTGATGCCGCCGCTCGGCCCGGCCGAGGCGCTGGAAAGCGCGATCATCCAGTCGCTGGCGGGGCTTTTGAAGGATGGCGGCCTGCCGCGCCATGCGCCCTTCCGCGACCCCCATCATACCGCCTCGATGGCGGCGATCGTGGGCGGCGGGCGCGGGGCCGGCCCGGGCGAGATCAGCCTGGCCCATCACGGCGTGCTGTTTCTGGACGAATTGCCCGAATTTCCGCGCCATGTTCTGGAAACCCTGCGCCAGCCCATCGAAACGGGCGAGATCGTGATCGCGCGCGCCAATGCGCATATCCGCTATCCCTGCCGCTTCCTTCTGGTCGCGGCGGCCAACCCCTGCCGCTGCGGGCATCTGGGCGATGCGGCGCGGGCCTGCCCGCGCGCACCGGGCTGCGGGGCCGATTATCTGGGGCGGATCTCGGGGCCGCTGATGGATCGCTTCGATCTGCGGATCGAGGTGCCAGCCGTGGCGCTTGCCGATCTGGACCTGCCTGCGGGCGGGGAAAGCTCGGCCGTGGTGGCCGGTCGCGTGGCGCGCGCGCGGGACCGCCAGCGTGACCGCTTCGCCCGGCTCGCCCCCGGCAGCGGTGCCTGCGCCAATGCCGATGCGCCGCCCGCCCTGCTTGACCAGATCGCCGCCCCCGATGCCGAAGGCCGCGCCCTGATCCTTGAGGCGGGCGACAGGCTTGGCCTCAGCGCGCGGGGCTATCACCGCATCCTGCGCGTGGCGCGCACCATCGCCGATCTCGACGAGGCCGAAACCATCGCGCCCCATCATCTGGCCGAGGCGATCAGCTACCGCCTGCCCAGCCTCGGGCGCGGCCAGTAACAAGGGCGGGGGAAGGCGGCAAAAGCACAGCCACAGCCGCGCATTCAGACAGGGGTGCCATGCGCGCCACCGGAAAAGAACGACCCTGACAACAGGCACAGGCACCAACGCGGGCGCGAACGCAAAGCAAGCGACACTGACGCAAAAACCGCCACACGCAACAGCGCGGGCGCGGCCGGTCGCGCGGACAGGAACAGGTCGGGCACAGACGCGGACAAAAAAGGCAGGCACAAACATGGGCGGCGGTCCGGGCCAGGAAAACGGCCACCGCAAAAAGGAACGGGTGCCGCCAAGGGCACATCTCTCCACACAGGCATGGCCATTCGCACAGGCACAAACACGGGCGGCGGGCGCAGCGCTGACATGCCGGCGGAACCCTTCCCCCGACTGACCCCGCTCAGCAAGGCCATCATCAATGCGCCGCCCCCGCCGCGCGATCAGCCACCCGGATGCCCGCAGCCGCGCCAGCCCGAAACGCGAGCCGCGCGACCGGGCTCACGCCGCCCCGGAAACCACCCGGACGCAAGAACAAACAGCCACCACCATAACCCCCGCTTCTTCTGTCCGAAAATATCCTCCGGGGGTCCGGGGGTGGAAAACCCCCGGCTTCGCCGCATGGGATAGCGGCACATGCACGGAGACCGGGAAAATCAGCCCGCCGCGATCTCGCCGCTCAGCACCTGACGGTTCTGCGCCACCAGTTCGCGCAGAAAGCCCGCCACCGCCTGCACGCGGCGCGATTGCGCAAGGTCGGCCTGTGTCACCAGCCAGATCACCTGATCCAGCCCAGGCCGGTCATCCACGCAGGTCAGACCGCGCAGGCGCGCCATGAAATGCGGCAGCACCGCCAGCCCCAGCCCGCCCTGACAGGCCGCGAGATGCCCCGCCAGCGTGCCCGCCACCACTGCCGGGGCGCGGCCTTTCAGCGCACGGGTGATCCAGCGCGCGGCGGGCAGATGGGCGCGTTCCTCGGGCCATGCGATCAGTGCCTCGGGCACATGCGGGCCGGCATGTCCGCGCGCCACCAGATAGCCCGGCGCCGCATAAAGGCCGTAGCCCAGAAGCCCCAGACGCTGCACCGCGACATTGCCGCGCGTGGGCCGGACCATGCGCAGCGCGATATCGGCATCGCGACGGTTGAGATTGACCGTGGCGATATCGGTGGCGATCTCGACCAGCAGATCGGGGTGGCGCTCGCGCAGGCGGCCAAGCGCGGGCAGGATCAGCCCGGTCGCCAGGTTTTCTGCCGTGGCCAGCCGCACCCGGCCCGAGACGCCCGCCTCAACCCCCTGGCCAAGCGAAAGGGCGGCGGCCTCTATCGTCTCGGCCCGCTCGATCAGGGCGCGCCCGTCCTCGGTCAGCGCATAGCCCGATTGCTGGCGCAGAAACAGCGGCTGGCCCATCGCCGCCTCGAACCGCGCGATGCGGCGCGACACGGTGGCCAGCCCCAGCCCCAGCCGGTCGGCCGCCCCGCTCAGCGATCCCGTGCGTGCGATGGCCAGAAAGCTCTGGATATCATCCCAGATGAAGGGGGATTCTTTTCCGATTTCGGAAATCTCCTTGCCGAAAGCGTTTGTATTCAATCAATGCCGGAAATGCCATATTCCCCCCCGCAGAACAAGCCGCAAGAAGGAGGCACCCATGCAACGCCGCAAGCTGACTGACGATTTCACCACCTCGGCCATCGGGCTGGGCTGCATGGGGATGAGCGAATTCTACGGCCCGCGCGACGACAGCCGCGCGCTTCGGGTGCTGCATGAGGCGGCGGATCTGGGCATCGATTTTCTGGACACCGCCGACACCTACGGGCCCCTTCACAACGAAGAACTGATCGGCCGCTTTCTGGCCGAAACGCGCGCGCCGATGCAGGTCGCCACCAAATTCGGCATCGCGCGCAACCCCGGCGAATATCGCCGCCGCATCGACAACAGCCCCGATTATGCCCGCCGCGCGGTCGAGGGCTCGCTGAAACGGCTGGGGGTCGAGCGGATCGATCTTTACTATATCCACCGGATCGACCCCGCCCGCGGTATCGAAGAGGTGATGGCCACGCTTTCGCGCCTGGTCGAGGAAGGCAAGATCGCCCGGATCGGGCTTTGCGAGGTCAGCGCCGCAACCCTCAGGCGCGCCCATGCCCTGCATCCGGTGACGGCGGTGCAAAGCGAATATTCGCTGTGGTCGCGCGAGGTCGAGGCCGAGGTGCTGCCCACCTGCCGCGCGCTTGGCGTCGGCTTCGTGCCCTATGCACCGCTTGGCCGCGGCTTTCTGGCCGGGCGCTTTCAGGATACCAGCTTCGCACCGGGCGATTTCCGCGCCAGCCTGCCCCGCTTTCAGCCCGAGGCGCTGGATGCCAACCGCCGCATCAGCGCCGCCATCGCGGCGATCGCCGCGACGAAGGGCTGCACAAGCGCGCAACTGGCACTGGCCTGGCTGCTGGCGCAGGGCGAGGATATCGTGCCCATTCCCGGCACGGTGCGGCTGAACTATCTGCGCGACAATGCCGCCGCCACCGCGATCACGCTGAGCGCCGATGATCTGGCCGCGATCAGCCGCGCGCTGGCGGATCTGCCCGTCTCGGGCGCGCGCTATACCGAAGAGGGCATGAAGGGCATCGACGCATAAGCCGCCCTGGCCGATGCCCCGTGCAGGTTTGACCGCCCTGAGCCGGGGGTTTTCCACCCCCGGACCCCCGGAGGATATTTCCGGACAGAAGAAAACAGGCGGGCAATGTGCCACGGAACGTCTGGGAGTGGTCGGTTTTTGCCCGGCAGGCGCATGGTTCGGGCGGTCATGTCGGGGGTGACGCGGCACCCGCCCCAATCATGCGGCTCAACTGCCGCAAGCGGCGCGCCGGTTTGACAGGGGCGGTCGGGGCTGTGGGGGAAGGCGGATCGTGCCGGCTGGCACTTCAATCCAGCGCGCGGTCCAGATGCGTATAGCCGCCATCGGGGAAGATCCATTGCCCGGTCGTATGGCCCGCGCGGTCCGACAGAAGGAAGGCGCAGGTGTCGGCGATCTCATGCGGGGTGGTCATGCGCCGGCCAAGCGGGATGCGCGCGGTGATCCGCGCCAGCGCGGCATCGGGATCGGGCAGCGTCGCCAGCCAGCGGTGGTAAAGGGGGGTCATGACCTCGGCCACCACGATCGCGTTGACGCGCACGCCATGGGGCAGGAACTCGACCGCCCATTCCCGCGTCAGGCCAAGCTGCGCGGCCTTGGCTGCGACATAGGCCGAGGTGCCGCCCTGCCCCGTCACCGCCGTCTTGCTGGAGATATTGACGATGGCACCTTTCGTGGCGCGCAGATCATCGGCCAGAAGATGGACAAGCGTATAATAATGCACCAAATTCCGGTTCAGGCTGGCGCGGAAGGCGTCAGGTCCCGCAGCCAGCCCGACGCCATCATTCGCGCCGGCATTATTGACCAGCCCGCTGATCGCCCCGCCTGCGCGCGCCTGTTCCACGGCCGCGCGGCAGGCGGCATCATCGGAAAGTTCCACCTGAACGAATTCCGCCGCCGTCCGGGCCAGCCAGTCCGCATCGGGCGCGCGGCGGGCGAAGATGACGGGCTGCGCGCCTTCCTCGGCCAGAAGCTCGGTGATGGCGGCACCGATGCCGGAGGCCCCGCCGGTGACGATGATGCGTCTGGCCCGAAGATGCAGGTCCATCAGCTTGTTCCTTTGTAAATGACGTCAGTGTGTTCGAAATCGGCATCATGCTGAAGGATTGCAGCAATGCCGCGCGGCTTCGCCCATTGACGGAGCGGGTCGGCATGGGCCTCAGGCGCGCCGTCGCAGAGCTGATCCGTGAAAGCTGCTTGCCGGATCGTCATGCAGATGGCGGTGACCGGTCGTTTCAGGCGCAAGACCCTGATGCCATTCGGGTAACAGGCGTTTACCCCTTTGGCACAGGTCCATGCCTCATCCCTGGTCGTGGCCGAGAACGGCACGCGGCCATCATGCAAGGGATCATCGGGATATCGCCCGCCGTGGTAAAACCCGGTTCCCTTCGGGAAGCAGCGGTCCGCGCTTCGCCGCGCATGGCTTTCGTCGAGGAATGCGATTTCCCGATCCGAGATCACGCGGTCTTCCGCCATCACGCCCCCCGGAAGCGGTAGCGTTCCAGCGATTCGGGCTTCATCTCGATGGAAAAGCCGGGGGCCTCGGGTGGCATATAGGCGGCATCGCGGATCACGCAGGGGTCAAGGAAATGTTCGTGCAGGTGGTCGACATATTCGATCACCCGGCCTTCGCGCGTGCCCGCGATGCACAGATAGTCGATCATCGACATGTGCTGGACATATTCGCAAAGCCCCACGCCGCCGGCATGGGGGCAGACCTTGAGGCCGTATTTCGCGGCCATCAGCATGACCGAGAGCACCTCGTTCAGCCCGCCCATGCGGCAGGCGTCGATCTGGACCACATCGATCGCGCCTTCCATGATGAATTGCTTGAACATGATGCGGTTCTGGCACATCTCGCCCGTCGCCACCTGCACGGGCGCGATGGCCGCGCGAATCCTGCGATGGCCGGCGATGTCGTCGGGGCTGGTCGGTTCCTCGATGAACCAGGGGTTCACGAAGGACAGGCGGCGCACCCAGGTGATGGCCTGATCCACCTCCCACACCTGATTGGCGTCGATCATCAGATTCACATCGGGACCGACGGTTTCGCGCGCGATGGTCAGGCGGCGGATGTCATCATCCAGATCGCGGCCGACCTTCATCTTGATATGCCGAAAACCCGCGTCCACGGCCTGACGGCAAAGCCGGCGCAGCTTGTCATCGTCGTAACCCAGCCAGCCGGCCGAGGTGGTGTAGCAGGGATAGCCCTGGGCCTTCAGCGTGGCGACGCGATCCGCCTTGCCCGCCGCCTGCGCGGTCAGGAATTCAAGCGCCCATTCGGGCGTGATGCAATCGGTGAGGTAGCGGAAATCGATGCAGCGGACCAGTTCCTCGGGCGTCATTTCGGCGACCAGTTGCCAGACCGGCCTGCCCGCCGCCTTGGCCCACAGATCCCAGGCCGCATTCACCACCGCGCCGGTCGCCAGATGGATCGCGCCCTTGTCCGGGCCGATCCAGCGCAACTGGCTGTCGCTGGTGATGTGGCGCCAGAAGCGGCCCATATCGGCGGCGATCCAGTCCAGTTCCAGCCCCAGCAGAAGGGGGCGCAGCGCCTCGATCGCGGCCACGCAGATTTCATTGCCGCGCCCGATCGTGAAGGTCAGCCCGTGGCCTTCATGCGGCCCGTCGGTTTCCAGCACCACATAGGCCGCCGAGTAATCCGGGTCCGGGTTCATCGCGTCCGAGCCGTCAAGGCTGTCGCTGGTTGGAAAGCGCACATCGAGCGTGCGAAGGCCGGTGATCCGGGTCATATGCCCATCCCTGTCGCTGGCCCCGGTTCCGGGGCGTTAAGGTTAACGGGGGCGCATGATCGCCGGGCGGGCCGGAAAGGCCCGGTGCCGGCGGCGGCTTTGCGCCCCCTTTTCGTCATGTCACGCCGGGCCATCGCGGGCGGGTATCGCCCTTCATGCGCCTTGGCGCGGTCTCGTGATCGGGGGGCGTCGCCCCCCGGCCCGTTCATGGCAGGCCGCGCCCCGTCCCGGTCGGTCAGGCCCCTGGGCGGACGCCGCCCTTCATGGCGGGCCATGGCAGGCGGGTGTCGCGCCCTGTCCGGGATGGTCCGGGCATATCGGCATGCCCTGGCTGGCGGGTCCGTCATCGCGGCGGGTGTCCCCGGCACGATCACGCCAGCCGCCCCTTTCCCGGCCCTCTATGGCTGGCGGGGCCAGCCATGCGGGTTCAGGCGCGCACGACCTTCTGGGTCTGGGTGCCCAGCCCTTCGATCCCCAGCCGCATCACCTCGCCGCCTTTCAGGAAGACGGGCGGCTTCTGGCCAAGCCCCACCCCCGGAGGCGTCCCCGTCGAGATCACATCGCCCGGCTGAAGCGACAGGAACCGCGAGAGATAGGCGATGATTTCCGCCACCCCGAAAACCATCGTCGCGGTCGAGCCGTTCTGATAGCGGTGGCCGTCCACGTCGAGCCACATGGAAAGATTGCTGATATCGCCCGCCTCATCGGGTGTGACCAGCCACGGGCCGATGGGGCCGAAGGTGTCGCAGCCCTTGCCCTTGTCCCATGTGCCGCCGCGTTCGATCTGCCATTCGCGTTCCGAGACGTCATTGATGACGCAATAGCCCGCGACATGGGACAGCGCGTCCTTTTCGTCGATATAGCGGCCGCCCTTGCCGATGATGACGCCCAGCTCGACCTCCCAGTCGGTCTTGACCGAGCCGCGCGGGATTTCGATATCGTCATCCGGCCCGCAGATGGCGCTTGTCCATTTGTTGAACACGACCGGTTCCGAGGGGACCTCGGCCCCGGTTTCGGCGGCATGGTCGGCATAGTTCAGCCCGATGCAGATGAATTTGCCCACCTGGCCCACGCAGGGGCCGATCCGGGGGGTGCCGGTGACGACCGGCAGGGCCGCGATATCCAGCGCCTTGATGCGCGCCAGCCCCTCGGGTGTCAGCACCGCACCGGCGATATCATCGACATGGCCCGAGAGGTCGCGGATCTGCCCCTCATCATCCAGAATCCCCGGTTTTTCCTGCCCTTTCGGGCCAAAGCGCAACAGTTTCATCGCATCCTCATCAGCTTGCGTCAGGAAATGCCGGGGGCGGCAGCGCGCTGCCCCCGGCGGATCAGAAGCCTAGTCGTAAAGCACGGCGGCGACTTCCGCATCGTCGATATTGGTCTTGTCATACCAATAAAAGCCGGTATCGATCTGGGCGGGCACGGTCTCGCCCCTGGCGGCGGCGACGGCGGCTTTCACCGTCTCATAGCCGATGCCGACCGGGTTCTGGGTGATGGCACCGGCCATCAGCCCCTCGCGGATGGCGTCGGTCTGGGCCTTGCCGCTGTCATAGCCCACGATCACCACGCTTGCGCCGCTTTCGCGCACGCCATTGACCACGCCGACGGCGCTGCCTTCATTGGTGCCGAAAATCCCCTTGATATCGGGATTGGCGGTCAGGATCGCCTTGGTGATCTCGGTCGAGCGCAGATGATCGCCGCCGCCATATTCGACGGTCACGATCTGGACGCCCGGATGCGCGGCGGCCATCTGGTTGACGAAACCGTCGCGACGGTCGACGCCGGTGCGCGACACCTGATCATGGGCGACGACCGCGACCTTGCCTTCGCCCCCGATCAGTTCCGCCATCCTGTCGGCGGCAAGGGCTGCGGCGGCCACGTTATCGGTCGAGGCGAGGGCAACGGGGATGTCGCTGTCCACGCCCGAATCGAAGGCGATGACGGGAATGCCGCGATCCTGCGCCTGACGCAGCAGCGGGATTGCGGCCTGGCTGTCAAGCGCGGCAAAGCCGATGGCGGCGGGGTTCTTGGCCAGGGCGGCGGCCAGCATGTCGATCTGCTTGTCGACCTGGCTTTCGTTATCGGGGCCTTCGAAAGTGACCTCGACATCGAATTCCGCCGCCGCCTGATCGGCCCCGGCCTTCACGGCCTGCCAGAACTGGTGCTGAAACCCCTTGGAGATCAGCGGCACGTAAAGCTTGTCCTGGGCCATGCCGGCCCCGGCACTGGCGATCATCGACAGCGCGGCAGCCGCGCCAAGCAGGGTTCTTCTGGTGAACATGGTCTTTTCCTCCCTTGGGTTCACGAAACGTCTTGTCTGGGTGTCGGGGTGTTGGCCGCCCTCTTTTTTCATCTGGACGCGCCGCGATGGCGCAACTGATCGGCATAGACGGCGATGATGATGATCGCGCCGGTGACGACGATCTGCCATTCCGCGACGACCGACATCACCCGCAGCCCGTTGGTCAGCACCGCCATGATCAGCGAGCCGATCAGCGTGCCAAGAACCGAGCCGCGCCCCCCCGCAAGCGAGGTGCCGCCGATGACCACCGCCGCGATCGCCTCTAGCTCATAGCCAAGGCCCATATGGGGCTGCACGCTGTTCAGGCGGCTGGCCATCAGAAGCCCGCCGATGCCGACGATCCCGCCCGCCAGCGCATAGATCGCCATCTTCCACGCATCCGTATTGACACCGGAAAGCCGCACGGCTTCCTCGTTCGAGCCAAGCGCGAAAGTATAGCGCCCCAGAACCGTGCGCGACAGCAGCCATGCGGTGGCGGCGGCGACCAGAAACAGGATCAGCACGCCATTGGGCAGCGGAAAGGCGGGAAAGACCGAACCGATCAGCGAGCCTAGCGCGATATCGGTAAAACCGGGCGTGTCGTTGAAATAGATCGGCCTGGTGCCGGTGACGATCAGCGAAAGCCCCTTGAGCACCAGCATCATGCCAAGCGTGGCGATGAAGGGCGGGATCTTCGCCTTGGCCACCAGCGTGCCCGAGATCAGCCCGCAAAACGCGCCCGTGGCCACCGCCGCGATCACACCAAGGATCAGCGGCATGCCTGCCCATGTCAGCACCACGCCCGCCATCACCCCGCAGAATGTCATCAGCGTGCCGATGGACAGGTCGATCCCCCCGGTGATGATGATCAGCGTGACCCCGATGGCCAGCACCCCGTTGACCGAACTGGCCTGAAGGATCGCCATGATATTCGACATTTGCAGGAAATTCGGGCTGGCCAGCGAAAAGCCGATCACAAGGACGATCAGGCTGGCGAAGGCCAGAAGTTTCTGCTGCGCGCCGCCACGCAGTTTCAGGATGCTGCTCATGGGGTCGTCTCCGTTATCGGGTCGCGCAGGGTTGCCAGTGCCATGATCTCTTCCTGCGAGGCGCCGCCGGGCAGGATACCGGTCAGGCGCCCCTCGCACATGACCGCGATGCGATGCGACAGGCGCAGAACCTCGGGCAATTCGCTGGAAATCACGATGATCGCCTTGCCGCCCGCCGCGAGTTCATGCAGCAGGCGGTAGATTTCGGCCTTCGCGCCGATGTCGATGCCGCGCGTCGGCTCATCGAAGATCAGGATGTCGCAATCGCGCAAAAGCCATTTCGCAATGACCACCTTCTGCTGATTGCCGCCCGACAGCAGCCGCACCTCCTGGCGCTCGCCGGGGGTCTTGATCGCCAGCCTGTCGATATAATCGCGTGCGATTTCGGCCAGCCGCGTCTCGTCCAGCCGCCCGATCCGGTCGGTGAAGCGCGGCAGGCTGGCCATGGCGATATTGGCGCGCACATCCATGGGCAGCGCCAGGCCGAAATGCTTGCGATCCTCGGACAGATAGCCGATGCCCGCGCGCACCGCGTCACGCGGGCTGGTGATCGCGACCTCATGCCCGTGCACCCGGATGGTGCCGCCATCGCGCGGATCGGCCCCGAAGATGGCGCGCGCCAGTTCCGTGCGCCCCGCCCCCATCAGCCCGGCAAAGCCCAGAATCTCGCCCTGTTTCACCGAGAAGCTGACATCGCGCAATTCGCGCCCGCGCGTGATGCCCCGGACCTCCAGCGCGGTCTCGGCGGTGGACAGGTCGGGGATTTCCAGCCGCTCATCGCCCAGGTCGCGGTTCACCATCATCGAGATGATCTGCCGGATCGGGGTGTCGGCGGCCTGCACCGTGCCGACCCCCGCGCCGTCGCGCATCACCGTCACGCGGTCGGCGATGCGCTTGATCTCATCCATCTTGTGGCTGATGTAGATGATGCCCACGCCCTCGGCACGCAGGCGGCGGATGATGGTGAAAAGATCGTTGATTTCCGCGTCGTTCAGCGCCGCGGTGGGTTCGTCCATGATCAGCACGCGCGGGCGGTAGCTCAGCGCCTTGGCGATTTCCACCATCTGCTGGCGTGCGATGGTCAGCCCGGCGACAGGCGCGCGCGGGTCCAGCCGGACCGTCATATCGGAAAAGATCGCTTCGGCATCGGCGTTCAGGCGGGCCTCATTGATGCGGCCGAAGGACTGGCGCGGCTCGCGCCCGATCCAGATGTTCTGACCCACCGTCAGATCGCCCATCAGCGCCAGTTCCTGATGGATAATACCGATGCCCAGATCCTGCGCCGCCTTGGGATTGGACAGCACCACCTTGTTTCCAAAGGCGAAAATATCCCCGCCATCGGGCTGATAAACCCCCGAGAGGCATTTCATCAGCGTCGATTTCCCGGCCCCGTTCTCCCCCATGAGGGCATGGACCTCGCCCGCGATCAGGTCGAAATCGACGGATTTCAGCGCGTGAACGCCGGGGAAGCGCTTGTCGATGCCGCGCATCTCGATCAATGCGGTCATGGCCCGACCCCGTAGAAACGCGCGGCATTGCCGCCAAGAATGGCCCCGCGCGCGCCCGGCGTCAGGCCGGCCAGCAGGTCATCCGTCAGCCCCTGCCATGCAGAAAAGGGCGCAGCCAGCGTCACGACCGGCCAGTCACTGCCCCAGATCAGCCGGTCCGGCCCGAACCATTCCAGCAGATGCGCGAAGACGCGGGCGATATCGGCGGGCTCAGACAGTTCGGTCATCAGCCCCGAAAGCTTGCAATGCACGCCCGGCAGCCGCGCCAGCGCCGCCATCCCCGCCAGCCATTCGGGATCATCGGGCGATTGCGGCTTGGCGGCATGGTCGATGACGATGCGCAGGCCGGGATTGGCGGCGGCAAAACGCGCCAGCGCCGGCAGATGGCGCGCCGTCACCAAGGCATCGAAGCAAAGCCCCAGATCGCAAAGGGCCGCCAGCGCGCGGGCCTGCGGGGCGCTGATCAGCCAGTCGCTGTCCGCGATATCCTGCAACATCGGGCGGATAGCCCGAAGGCGGGGGTTCGCGGCCAGCCGGTGAAGCTGATCCGCCGCCCCGTCATCCGCCAGATCGACCCAGCCGACCACGCCCAGAATGCGCGCATCCTCAAGCGCCAGCAGATATTCGGTTTCCGCCAGCGTGGGCGCGGCCTGCACCGCGATCAGCCCGCCCGCGCCCGGATAATCTGCGGGCGCGAAATCCCGGCGGATCGGGGCCAGAGGCCCCCCCTGCCCGTCGAGCCAGCCGTAATCGCCGCGATCCAGCCGCCAGAAATGGCAATGCGCGTCGATCGGGGGCGCGTCGATCAGGG
>JAUNTV010000339.1 GCA_030538515.1 Paracoccus sp. (in: a-proteobacteria) | reverse complement strand
GATCTTGTGTTGAGGACGGTGAGGGCCGCAGCCGCGCTTACCGGTGTTTGTCATGGAAATGAGCAGTTCTTGACGGCAGAGCCCGTCTGGGTAATCACAATAGGGCGTCCGGAACACCTGATGTCCATGACACGTTGACCTAAGCGGCCAGATTTTCCCGACTTAGAACGTTTGACGCTGACAATTTTTTAGGCTTGCCGGGGCGTTCAGCTCGCTGAACGCCACATCCGGTACCGCCCTTCTCCCGTAACTTCTCTGATCAAGCCTCGCTTTTCCATCCAGTTGAGGTTGCGCTGAACGGCGGCACGGCTTGCGCCAGTCAGGGTCTCGGCCATCGGTGCGGAGACAAGCGGCCACTCGGTCAGTACCGTGCACAAAGACTGGGGTGTGCGGCCCGAAAGCGCACTAATCTCGGCTTCCGCCCGCCTCGCCCAAGTTTCGATATCATCAAGGTGCCGCATCGCTGTCAGGAGCCCCGCATCCATCCCGTCCAGCCACCGTAGCAGACGGTCAGCGGGTGAGCCGCCGGCGCGCAGCCCCCCTGCTCCGCCCATCGCCACAGGCGCGAATGCTGCCCCCCTGCTCTCACTGGCCCCGATCCGCGCAGCAGTGACAGCCACTTCCACTCGGTCGCCGTGTTGTCCAAGGCCCGCCAGGCTCCAAAGATGAAAACCCATGCAAGCACGTGTGATCGGATGGAGCCTGGCCCCGGCTGCCATTACGTCCAGCCATTCGCGCGCGCGATCTTCGAAACGCTCTTCACTGCCACCGATGTCCTCTGGATCGCGGCGATCAAGAAAGGCTGCTAGGTCTATCTCTGGCCCAGGACCGCTTGTCAGACGCCGCACAGCCCACCCACTCCGTGGTCATCCTGTGCCCCCGAGAGCCGCATCGATATCCAGAGCGCTAGACGATCAGAAGTCACCCGATCCCCTGCGAACCAGCTTAGCTCTGCTGCCTCGATCAGTGCTAGCCGATGCCGCCAGCCTTCCGGGCCGCGCAGCAGCCGGTCATCAAGAGCTCCCAAGCGCGCAGCCACTCTTGCCAGTCGCGCAGCGTGGCCTCCCTCCGCCTTCGCCCAGTCATCGACGGCATCAATGTCGGGCGATTCCGCGCGCGGCCCAAGAGTCAAATCATCCGGCTCTTCTTCAAGTGGTCTAGGTAGGAACCAGAGATCGTCTTCGTAAACCTCTTCATCCCCTTCGCTGGTGACGAAGGGGTCGTCAAAGTCATCAGTGAAAACAGTGTATTTATACCTCATATGTGCAAAATACGGACTATTTGAATATTGCTCAAGTTTTTTCCGCCTACTTCTCGCGTCACCTTACTCAGTATGCTCGCGCGACTGCCGGCGAACCTCTCAGATCGGGCTCAGCCTAACGAAACCAATGCATCGTGAGCCGGCTTAACGAGAAAGCACTTGCTTGCATTCGTTTATAAACGGTCGTTTATTAGCGATATATTAAATTGCAAACGGCCGTTTTTCATGCCCTTGATAGGCTATGCGCGCGTATCTACCGATGATCAGACCCCCCTGCCCCAGTCAGAGGTCCTGCAATCCGCGGGATGCGCCGAGATCTTCGAAGAGCACGCTTCAGGTGGCAATCGGGCGCGGCCGGTGCTTGCACGTCTGCTGGAGCGGATCGGCAAGGGCGACACGCTGGTTGTCGTGCGGATCGACCGGCTTGCGCGGTCTCTGTCGCACTTGCTGGAGGTGATCGAGCGGCTGGAGGGCAAGGGGGCGTTCTTCCGCTCGCTCCAGGACCCGATAGATACCGCGTCACCACAAGGCAAGTTCACGCTACAGGTTCTCGGCGCCGCTGCCGAGTTCGAGCGTGCCCTGATCCGCGAACGGACCAAGACGGGTCTTGCCTCTGCGCGCGCCAAAGGTCGCGTTGGTGGCAATCCTGGGCTTTGCAGCAAGGACCCCGCCGCGCTTCGCAAGGTACGGCTTGCCCGGCAGGATGGCTACATGGAGCGACTGAACGAGACCGCGCAAGATTGGGTGCCCCATGTGCGGCGCCTGCGTCCGGATATGGCTTGGGAAGATGTGCTGCAGGTCATCAATGGACCCCTACCCCACGACCGCCACTGGACGCAAAGCCGGTTACTCCGCGCCGTGAAGGCTTATGTGGGGGACGGGTTTCTACCTCCTTATGTGCTTGGACGTGCTGGACGTCGCGAAACCGATGATCGCCTACCTGCGATTGTCGCAGCAATCAAAGGTGCTAACCCCGAAATCACCTTGCAAGCAATCTGCGACCGACTGGGAGCCATGCGTGAGCGCACCCCTCGCGGTCGCACCAGATGGCAGCCTTCCACAGTCAGAAAGCTACTGGAGCGCGCTGACAAGCTGGGGCTACTCTGAGGATCGCACTTGTGTTGGCCTGACCGATTACAACTAAATCTAGAAAGTGCTTGCACGAATCTGGTTGGCCGGTCAATAGTCACGAAAAATATCGTGCGGCCGCATATAAACGCGCCCGCGAATCGGGGCAGATATGAACGAGCTTGAGCAGAATCTGGACATCGTTATCGCGCACTACGCGGAGCTTCTCGCGTCGAACCTGCATGCTCAGCGTGCTGCTCACTTCCCGCCGCATGCAAAGAAGATGATGCGCACTTTGACCAGCGGCGAAGCTGCTGAACTACTTGGCGTCGATCATACCTATCTTCGTAAACTACATAGAGAAGGAAAGATCGTCGACGTCGAGACGACGGCTGGAAGTCATCGCCGCTATACGCTCGACGATATCTGGAAAATCCGTCAGACGCTTGAGGGAAATTCAAAAAAGACAGGAACTTACGCGCCTGGACGTCGTGGCGGTGATAAACTTCAAGTCGTGTCTGTGGTGAACTTCAAGGGGGGGTCAGGTAAAACGACGACGTCTGCTCACCTCGCTCAACGCTTAGCACTTAAGGGGTACAGGGTTCTTGCGATCGATCTCGACCCTCAGGCATCCCTTTCAGCTCTTCATGGAATCCAGCCAGAGCTCGACCTTATGGAGGGCGGAACCCTCTA
>JAUNTV010000338.1 GCA_030538515.1 Paracoccus sp. (in: a-proteobacteria) | reverse complement strand
AGCGTGATCAGCACCGGGTTGAGATCCATGATCGCGGTCGCCTCGGCCAGCCCGATATACTGCAGCGCGGTGAAGAACAATGAGACCGAAGCCAGCTGACACAGCGCGCGCAGAAACTGCGCCATGGGCTGGCGCGTGCGCAGGCTGGGAAGGAATCGCGCGCGAAACCAGATCAGCAGGATCGCCAGATTGCCCATGTAGCGCGCCCAGACCACCTGCGCGGGCGCATAACTTTCGGCAAGATATTTCGCCGTCGCATCCATCAGCGTGAAAACGAACACCGACAACAGCAGGAAGATGATCCCCCGCATCTGGTCATTGCCATGCGCCACCGCGCGGCCATCGCGCGCGCGGCCCAGAAGGGCGAATGCGCGGGGCAGGGCGCGCATCAGATCCACCCCCCGCGACTGCGGCAGCCGCCTGTCGCTCCGCGGGGGATATTTAAGGACAGAAGAAAGGCCCGGATCATGGCCCGCGCCTTCTTCTGTCCCCAAATATCCCCGCCGGAGGCATCCCCACACATCCCGCGCGCGCCTTCATCCGCGTGATGAGCGGGCATGTCTTACAGCAGCGACTGCGCTGTTTCGGCGACATTTTCGGGAGTGATGCCGAATTCCCTGTAAAGCCGGTCGGCCGGGGCCGAGGCACCGAAGCCAGACATGCCGATGAAGGCGGCCCTGGCCTCTTCTCCGCCCTCGCCCAGAAGCAGCCAGTCCCAGCCCTGACGCACGCCGGCTTCGATGCCGATGCGGACGGGGCCGGCGGGCAGGATCTCGCGGCGGTAGCTCTCGGGCTGGTCGCGGAAGAGTTCCATCGAGGGGACCGAGACGACGCGGGTGGGTGTGCCGGCCGCTTCCAGCGTCTCGCGCGCTTTCACGGCGATCTCGACCTCGGAGCCGGTGGCAAGCAGGATCACCTGCGGCGTGGCCGATGCCTCGCGCAGGATATAGGCGCCTTTGGCCGAGAGGTTTTCATCCACGCTTTCGCGCAGGAGCGGCAGGTTCTGGCGCGAGAGCGCCATGACCGAGGGCGCGCCTGTCGATTCAAGTGCGATCTGCCAGGCCTCGGCGGTTTCGATCAGGTCGCAGGGGCGCAGCACCAGCGTATTTGGCGTTGCGCGGCAGATGGCCAGATGTTCGACCGGCTGATGGGTCGGGCCGTCTTCGCCCAGGCCGATGCTGTCATGGGTCATGACATAGACCGGGCCGATCCCCATCAGCGCCGACAGCCGCATTGCGCCGCGTGCGTAATCGGTGAAGGTCAGGAAGGTGCCGCCATAGGGGCGGAAGCCGCCATGCAGGAAGATGCCGTTCATGGCGGCGGCCATGCCGGCTTCGCGGATGCCGAAGTGGACATAGCGCCCGGCGCGGTTTTGCAGGTCGAACTTGCCCAGATCCGGGGTGCGGGTATTGTTCGAGCCGGTCAGATCGGCGGAGCCTCCGAACATCTCGGGCAGGATCGGGTTGATGACCTCCAGCACCATTTCGGATGCCCGCCGCGTCGCCACCTTGTGCTGGCCTTCCAGCGCCTGTTCCTTCAGCGCGAGAATGGCGGGGGCGAGTTTCGGGCTGATCTCATGCGAGATGCGGCGCGCGAATTCGCTGCGATCCGCGCCGGGCAGGGCATCGACGCGGGCCTGCCAGTCGGCACGCGCCTGCCCGCCACGCTGGCCGGCCTTGCGCCAGTCGGCAAGGATATCGTCGGGGATGACGAATTCGGCGTGATCCCAGCCGTAAGCGCGGCGGGTTGCGGCGATTTCTTCCGCGCCAAGCGGCGAGCCATGCGCGCCGGATGTGTCCTGTTTCTTCGGCGCGCCGAAGCCGATGATGGTCTTGCAATCGACGAGGGTGGGGCGGCCGTCGGATTGTTTCGCCTTGGTCAATGCGCGGTCGATATCCGCCGCGTCATGGCCGTCGCAGCTGATCACGCGCCAGCCCGAAGCGGCGAAGCGTTCATGCTGGTTGGTCCTGTCGGCAAGCCCGACGCGCCCGTCGATGGTGATATCGTTGTTGTCCCAGAGCACGATCAGCTTGCCCAGGCCCTGCGCGCCGGCAAGCGCGATGGCTTCCTGGCTGATGCCTTCCATCAGGCAGCCGTCACCGGCGATGACCCAGGTGCGGTGATCGCACAGGCTTTCGCCGAATTCGGCGCGAGCGGCTTCCTCGGCCATGGCGAAGCCGACCGAATTGGCTATGCCCTGGCCAAGCGGGCCGGTCGTCGTCTCGATCCCCTCGGCATGGCCATATTCGGGGTGGCCGGCGGTTTTCGAGCCCCATTGACGGAAGTGCTTGATCTCATCGAGGGTCATATCCTCATAGCCGGTGAGATAAAGCAGCGCGTAAAGCAGCATCGAGCCATGGCCCGCCGACAGGATGAAACGGTCGCGGTCGAACCAATGCGGGGCCGAGGCGTCGAATTTCAGGTGCTTCGTGAACAGCACCGTCGCCACATCGGCCATGCCCATCGGCATGCCCGGATGGCCGGAATTGGCGGCCTGAACGGCATCCATGGCCAGCACGCGGATGGCGGTGGCGAGTTTCCAGTGCTGCGGGTCGGCCTTGCGGCGGGCATCGATATCCATGGCGGCATCCTTTCAGACAGGGTTGCGACCCTGATAGCAGGTGCAGGCGGGGTTTCAAGACGCCCGCATCCCGCCAGACAGGCAAATGCCGGGGATTTTCCTGTATCCCGGCCCGAGTTTGCTTGACTTCGCGCGCCGAATCCCTCATATGCGCGGGACCGGCCGGGCATATGCCCTTTGGCCGGCGATTATTTTTTGAACCATCACCCCGAAAGGGTGCGCTGTCCGAAGGCGGGATATCTTCCCCCAACGCCGGGACCTTCCCGGGGCCGCAGGATGCGGGATACGAAGGAAAGATCAATGTTCGCAGTTCTCAAGACGGGCGGCAAGCAATACCGCGTTCAGGCGGGCGACGTGCTGCGCGTGGAAAAGCTGGCTGCCGATGCCGGTGACAAGGTGCAGTTCAACGATATCCTGATGGTCGGCTCGACCGTCGGTGCGCCA
>JAUNTV010000337.1:1724-3029 GCA_030538515.1 Paracoccus sp. (in: a-proteobacteria) | reverse complement strand
GTCCTCGCGGTTGGCGATGGTTTCGGCATCGGGCGGGTTTGCCTGCCAGCCCTCGGCCCTGACCAGTTGCTGAACGCGCTCGATGGGCAGGTTGTAAAGGCTGGGCACCGTCACCTTGCCGCCGCAGAAACTGTCGCGTTCGGCAACCGGGGTCAGGGTGATGGTGCCCTCGCGCAGGTGCAGATCACCGACAGGCATGGGCAGCATGCCGCCGTTGAAGATGCGGATGCCCTCGGGTTCGATGGCGCGCAGGGGGCCGAACTCGTCTTCCTCGGTGCCGGCGGTATAGATGACCGCCACCGGGCGGTCGCCCTGAAAGATGCCGACATTGGCCTTGAACAGCATGCACCCGCCGCTGGTGCCCTGCCCGACCTCGCCCGCGAAGGAGACGAAGGTGTAATCGCCCTGCTGCTGTTCGCCAGCGACCCCCCAGCCCTGCTGGCGCACCAGCCGCCCCGCCGCCGTTTCCGGCTGATCCAGCAGGACCGCACAGGACAGCGCGTCAAACGGGATCTTGTCGGGATTGGCGGGCATGGTCGTCAGCGCGCGGATCTGAAAACCGAGCAGGCTGGATTTCAACTGAAGCTCTTGCGCGGTGGCCGTGACGGGAAGCGCGAAAGCAAGAAGGGCAAGGGAATATCGTAAGGAAATCGACATGGGAGACCTCAAACAGTGTTCAGGATCAGACAAGCAGGGGTTTCAATCCGATGCAAGCACTCTCATTCAGCCGCCCACGATAAGTTGACCCGAAGCCCGGCGCGATGCAATCTGGCCGCGAGCCCCGGTGCCGAACGGATCATATGATGCGGCAGAAGATTACCGTCCAGACCACGATCAACGCGCCCGTGATGGATGTCTGGCGCGCCTATGTCACGCCCGCTGATATCATGGCATGGAACGCGGCCTCGGATGACTGGCACACCACTTCCGCCAAGGTCGATCTGCGCGAGGGCGGCACGTTTTCCTCGCGGATGGAGGCGAAGGACGGCAGCATGAGCTTCGATTTCGCGGGCAGCTATACGAAGATCCTGCCCGGAAAGCTGATCGAATATGAATTCGGCGGGCGCGTCGCCACGGTCGAATTCATCTCCGCAGGGGATGGCGTGACCGTTCGCGTCAGCTTCGATCCTGAAGACACCCATAGCCTTGTGGCGCAGCGCGCCGGCTGGCAGGCGATTCTGGACAGTTTCGCCCGCTACGTCACCCAGAGCCATGCAGCAGGTGCCTGAGCCCATGAAACGCGGCCAGTTCCGGCAAGGCCGAGGTTAAGCCTTCAGACAAGAAAGACGCAGGCAGGGCGGGGTT
>JAUNTV010000337.1:0-1714 GCA_030538515.1 Paracoccus sp. (in: a-proteobacteria) | reverse complement strand
TAGCCGCGCGGGTGGGCGTTGCGATAGACTTCGATCAGGCGGGCATCGTCGACGCCGGTATAGACCTGCGTGGTGGCAAGGCTGGCGTGGCCCAGCAATTCCTGAATGCTGCGCAGATCGCCGCCCGCCGAAAGCAGATGCGTGGCAAAGCTGTGGCGCAGCGCATGCGGCGTGGCCGAGGGCGGCAGGCCAAGCGACTGGCGCATCTTCGCCACGGCGCTTTCCAGAACGCCCGCGCGCAGGGGTCCGCCGCGCGCGCCCCGAAACAGCGCCTCGTCGCGCGCCAGCGGATAGGGGCAAAGGCGCAGATAATCCGCGATCGCGCTTGTGGCGACCGGCAGCACCGGCACCATGCGTTCGCGCCCGCCCTTGCCCCGGATCAGCAGCGCATCCGCCATCGGCCAGTCGGCACCGGTCAGCGCCAGCGCTTCCGAGATACGCAGCCCGCAGCCGTAAAGCAGCGTCAGCACCGCCGCATCGCGCGCCGCGATCCACGGCGTTTCGTGATGCCCGGCCGCATGATCCAGCAGTTCCTGCGCCTGATCGGGGGCCAGGGGGCGCGGCAGAGAGCGCTGATATTTCGGCCCCCGCGTCGAGAGAGCGGCCGAAAGGTCGTAACCCTCGCGGTCGGAAATCCAGCGCAGAAAGCCCCGCACCGCCGAAAGCCGCCGCGCCAGCGAGCGCGCCGAAAGCCCCCGCTTGCGTTCATCCGCCGCGAAGGCGCGCATATCGGCCTGGCTCAGACCGCCAAGCGAGGCGGGCGTGGCCGCCCCCCCGTGATAGCCGCCCAGAAAGGACAGGAAGGCCAGAAGATCATCGCGGTAAGCCGTGATCGTATGGGCGGAACGCCCCTTGGCCGCGCCCGCATCCTTCAGCCACCGCGCCACTGCATCCGCCATGGCGGGCGCCAGCGCGAAGGCCTCGGTCATTCGTCGAGCCAGCGCAGCAGGGCAAGCCGGAAGGCCTGACCGAAAAAGCGCAGAAGATCGGTGCCATGGGCGGCGCTGAACCGGCCCGGCTCCTCGGCCCCCATGAGCAGCAGCGCGGGCATGCGCGAGGGGCCGAGATCAAGCGGAATCAGCGCCTCGGACGAGGCGGCACCGCCATGCAGCCCGGCGGTGGCGGCGGCCACACGGCGCAGGATCACCTCGCCCGAGGGCTGGCCGCGCCGCCCGCCCGCGATGCAGCGCGCCACCGTGCCGGGCGGGGCCATGGTCAGCGGACCGCCCAGTTCGGGCGCGCCTTCCTTGGTGGCGGTTTCCATCACCAGAACCAGCGTGTCGACCCGCAGGATATCGGCCAGATCACCTTGCAGGTTCTCAAGGAACCCTTCGAAATCAACGGGTTCCAGAAGGGACAGAACGGCGCGGTGGACGGTGTTCATGCCCGACTGGTTTTCGTAGGCGGCGGCGATCACGTTTTCATGCGCCGCTTCCAGCCGGTCCAGACGCGATTCCAGAACGGTCATGGCGCGCCCGCGAATATCGATCACATTGGCCCCGACCCCGGCCTCATGCGCGCCGACGATGGCACGCATGAGGTCGCGGTCCATCAGGATCGCACTGGGATCGTCCAGCAGCGCCTGACGCTGTTCCTCGCTAAGCGGGGTCTCGGTCATTGCCCGATTTTCTGGCCGGTCTTGGCCCAGTCGGCGTTGAACTGCGCCAGCCCCTTGTCGGTCAGCGGATGGCTGGCCATGGATTTGATGACCGAG
>JAUNTV010000336.1 GCA_030538515.1 Paracoccus sp. (in: a-proteobacteria) | reverse complement strand
CTGGCCAGCATGCCGCCCTGACGGCCTCGGTCACGTTCGAAGGCTTCGATCCTGACCTGTATACCGGATTCGGCATCGCCGAAGGCAGGATGCTCTCGCTGACCGTGAAGGGGTCCACGCAGGATGCCGACGGCAAGACCCATGCCCATGCGGTCAAGATGCGCGGCTTCATCTCGAAACTGGACGAAGGCGAGTGGAAGGACGGCGAATCCGTGCCCCTGAAGCTGGATTTCGACCTCTGGTATTACAAGCGTGAGCGCGCCGGGGTCGAACTGATCGAAGCCGATCCGGTCAACATGATCTTCCGCGTCGGCGGGGTCGATCAGCTCGCCGAACACCGCGCCAATATCGGGCGCTGAACCATCTGAAACCATGAAAGGCACCTGAAAATGACCCAGACGATCAAACTGCAATACCCCGTCACCGTTGATGGAGAGGAAATCACCGAGCTTCACATCCGTCGCCCGAAGATGCGCGACGTGAAGCGCGCCCAGAAGCACAAGGATGATGTCGAGCGCTCAATGGGCCTCATCGCCGATCTGGCCGAGATCAGCCCGCGCGCGGTCGAGGAACTGGACGCGGCGGATTTCACCGCCGTCAGCAAGATCGTGGGGGAGTTTATGGGCGCGTCGGATGGCTGACCCCTGACCGGCTGCGCCCGATCATCCTGTTCATGGGGGCGCATTTCAACTGGCAACCGGGTGTCGCCGACGACATGCCGGTTGCCGAAATCCTTGACCATTTTGAGGCCGGCAGGGCCATGCTGAAGGCGCGATGAGCACATCCATCCCCATTATGGTGCCGATCCGGGTCGCGGACCTGACTGCCGGCCCGATGCGCGAGATCGAGGCCAAGATCGGCGCCTCAATGCGCCGGATCAGTGGCAAGCCCCTGTCGATCCGTGCCGATCACGGCGGACTGGACCGGCTTTCGGCCAGGCTGACAGCCATTGGCGCGCAGATGCGGGCCATGGGCCGCGATCAGATCAAGCTGTCGGGCGAGGGGCTGGCGGCAACCCGCCAACGCACGATGGGCTTGCTGGCCGAGGGCGCGGCCCTTGGTGCAACGGCTTATGGTTATGCCCAGATGTTGCGCCCCGCTATCGCCTTTGAAGCCAAGATGGCCGAGGTTGGTAAGGTTGTCGATTTCGACGGCAAGAGCGGCCTTGCCGATCTGGGACGCGACATTCAGGAACTGGTCACGTCTGGCGCGATGCCGATGGCGGCGGATGGTATCGCCGATATTGTCGCAGCCGCCGCGCAAGCCAGCCTGATCGACGAGGCATTGCCAGACGCCGAAAAGCGCCGTCAGTTGATTGAGTTTGCCGAGGCTGCGGGCAAAATGGGCGTTGCGTTTGATATTTCCGCCGAGGAGGCGGGCAAGGCGATGGCGGTCTGGCGCTCACAGCTTGGACTGACGCAGGCCCAGACGATCCAGTTGGGCGATGCGGTCAACTATCTGTCGAACAAAATGAACGCCAGTGCTGGCGACGTGACCGAAATCATCGGGCGCGTCGGGTCGTTTGCCAAGGTGGCGGGCATGGCGGACGCAGAGGTCGCGGCGCTGGCAACCGCTTTCCGCACCGCTGCCCCGTCGCCAGAAATCGCAGCGACAGCCATGAAGCGGTTCACCTCGACCATGACGGCGGGCGAGACGATGACTAAGCGGCAATCCGCCGTTATGAACCGGCTTAGTCTTGATGCAGTTGAACTGGCGCAGCGAATGCGCGTCGATGCGCGGGGTGCGATTATCGACGTGATGGAGGCCCTGCAAACCCTGCCGGAATATGAACAGAACGCAGCCCTAAGCCAGCTGTTCGGGGATGAGGCTGTGGCTGCCATCGCCCCGATGCTGGGCAATCTGGATAACCTCAAGCGTGCGTTCGAGCTGGTCGCTGATGAAACGGCCTATGCCGGTGCGATGCAGACCGAATATGAGGGCGTGGCCAATACGACCGCTGCAAAGCTGGTGGTTTTTCAAAACCACCTGAAACGGCTGTCGGTGGGGCTGCATCCGATACTGGATCAAATCAACGAACTGACTGCTGCGTTGCAACCGTTTATGGTGCAGCTGGCCGAGTGGATGCAGGCGAACCCAGAGATCATTAAGGCCGTGGCCTTGATCGCCGCCGGGCTGTTCGGCCTGAAAGCCGGGTTTCTGGCGATCCGGCTGGTGTTTCAGCCCATTGTCGGCCTGTTTTGGATGTTCAAAGGGGTTCTGGGTGCTGTGTCGTGGGGAATGGGCGCATTCTCGACCATGCTGGGCGTGCTGGTCAAGGCACTGTCGATGGCCCGCTTCGCCGTCATCAACCTTGGCCGCGCCTTTCTGGCCAACCCCATCGCCGCCGCCGTCGCGGCCATCGCGACCGCCGCATACCTTATATATAAGCATTGGGACACGGTGGGTCCGTATTTCCGGCGGCTCTGGGACGCTGTGCGCAACATCTTTGGCGGCTATATCCAGTTTCTGACCGGAATTTTCACCGGCGACATCCGGGGCGCTGTCGAGGGTCTGAAGCGGGCATGGGAGGGTCTTTCGGCTTTTTTCGGCACGATCTGGGATGGCATCAAGGGGATATTCCTCGCGGCTTGGGATCAGGTCATCAAGCCCATCACCGATGCATTTGGCGTCACCGATGCGATCATTGCGGGCTGGAATGCCGCCCGCGACGGAATCGGCGCGGTGCTCGATTGGCTGTCGGCCAAATTCGCCGCCTTCTGGGCCGAGGTATCTCCGATCATCGATGCGCTGAAATGGGTGAGCAAGCCCGGCAGCAACCCGCTGGCCCGCTTTACCGGCGCAGGCAGGGATCAGCCCCATGCCACCCCATACACAGGCGGGGCTACTGGCCCGATCCTGCCGCCGCCGATCCTGCCCGATCAGAGCCGCGCACAGGGCGGCAGCTTCTTCCCCGGCGCGTTGCTGGTCGGCGAGCGCGGCCCGGAAATCCGCTATGAAAGCCGTTCGGGATATATCGCCAATCACAACGCCCTGCGCCGCATGGCCGATCTGTCCCGAAGCATCAATCTC
>JAUNTV010000335.1 GCA_030538515.1 Paracoccus sp. (in: a-proteobacteria) | reverse complement strand
ACCGCGAGGAGGCAACCCGCTTCGCCTCGGAAGCCTTCTCGGGCCTTTTCGTCACGGTGCTGGCCCTTTCGGCCTTCGCGATGATCTTCATGCCGGCCATGGTGATGCTGATGGCCTCGGGCTTTGCGGGCGATGAACGCTTCACGCTGGCGGTCGAATATTCGCGCATCACCTTCCCCTATATCCTGCTGATTTCGCTGGCCTCGATGATCTCGGGCGTGCTGAACGCGAATGGCCGCTTCACCGCCGCCGCGGCGGCGCCCGTGCTGCTGAACGTGCTGTTCATCGCCGCGATGCTGCTTGGCCGCTGGCAGGGCTGGGATCTTGGGCTGACGCTGGCATGGGCCACACCGGTCACGGGGCTGGCGCAACTGGCACTGGTCTGGTGGGATGCCAGCCGTAACGGCTGGACCTTCTGGCCCAAACGACCGCGCCTTTCACCCGCGATGCGCAACCTGATCCGCGTGGCCCTTCCGGCCGCCTTCGCGGGCGGCGTCGTGCAGATCAACCTGCTGGTGGGCGCACAGGTCGCATCGCATTTTCAGGGCGCGGTGGTCTGGCTTTACGTCTCGGACCGGCTTTACCAGCTTCCGCTTGGCGTGGTGGCGGGCGCGGTGGCGGTGGTGCTGCTGCCCGAACTTGCGCGCCGCCTGCGCGCGGGCGATGATGCGGGCGGGCAGTCGGCTTTCAGCCGGGCCACGGAATTCGGGCTGTTCCTGACGCTGCCCTGTGCCTTTGCCATCGCCGTGATCGCGATGCCCATGGTCGACACGCTGTTCGGGCGCGGCGATTTCAACGCCAATGACGTGCGCCAGACCGCGAATGCGCTGATCATCTATGCGCTTGGCCTGCCCGCTTTCGTGCTGCAAAAGATCCTGCAACCGCTTTACTTCGCGCGTGAGGACACCAGGACCCCCTTTCGCTATGCGCTTGTTTCCATGGTGGTCAATGCGGTGGTGGCCTTCGGGCTGATGGGCTCGATCGGCTTTCTGGCAGCGGCGATCGCGACTACGCTGGCCTCCTGGGTGATGGCCGCGCAGCTTTGGTGGGGCACGCGCGCCATGGGCCAGTCGGCGCGTTGGGATGCCCGCCTGCGCCGCGTGGTGCCGCGCATCATCGCCTGCTCGGCGCTGATGGCGGGGGGGCTGTGGCTGGCCAATCGCTGGACAGATGCCATCGGCATGGCGCGCATTCCCGAACTCGTGCTTCTGGTCTTCGGGGGGGCGGCGCTTTACTTCGCGCTCAGCTTCGCGACGGGGGCGATTTCCTACGCCGAGCTGCGCCGGAACATGCGCCGCTAGCCCAGCACTCCAAGCGCGGGGAAAGTGTCGAGCATCCAGAGCGACAGATCCGTCATCCGCCCGGTGATCAGCATCACCCCGATCACCACCAGAAGCGCGCCCATCACACGCTCGACGGTTTTCAGATAGGGTTTGACGCGGTTCATCAGCCCGATGGCACGGTTGACGAAAATCGCCGAAAGCAGAAACGGAATGCCAAGCCCGAGCGCATAGACCCCCAGAAGCCCGGTGCCGCGCCCGACCTCGCCCTCATTCATCGAAAGCGTCAGGATCGAGCCGAGCAGAGGCCCGATGCACGGCGTCCAGCCAAAGGCGAAGGCCAGTCCCAGAACGTAAGCCCCAAGCGCCGATCCGCCCTGATCGCCCGCATCAAGCCGCGCTTCCTGATTGAGCATGGGGATGCGGAAGACATGCAGGAAATGCAGCCCCATGATGATGACCAGAACGCCCCCGATCCGGGCCAGCCCGTCCTTGTATTCCGCGAAGGCCCGCCCGAAGCTTGACGCCGTAAAGCCCATGGCCAGAAACACGGTGGACAGGCCAAGCACGAACATCAGCGCCGCGGGAACGGCGCTGCGTTCCCCGCTTTTCAGGCCACCAACACTGATCCCGGTCATATAGGCCAGATAGGGCGGCACCACCGGCAGCACGCAAGGCGACAGGAAAGACAGCACCCCGGCAATCAGCGCCACACTCGCCGCCGCCAGGAAAGAGGCATCTATAAGGTCAATTCCGAACATGCCGCGACACTAGCCGGTTTTTCCGCCCGCGCCAGAGGCCAACCGGTCACAGTCACGTTTGCAGGCCTGAAACGGGACAAACAGCCACAGGAAAAGCCGGGGGATGCAAGCATGCGGGCACAGGGCTACGCCAGGCGCCGCCACCAGACGTTCGACGGGTTGTGCAAACCGCCCTTCCGGCTTTCCTGAATGCAACCGGATTTCGTTTCGATAACCGGGGGCGGGGTCTTTGCAGATTGCCGCTTGGGCGTTCGGCTGGAACAGACCCTGGGGCAATGCAGAAGCCGGCCCTTCCTCCGCATCGGGGGCCGGCTTTTTGCGGTGCTGACCGTGGGGCGGTGCGCGTCTTCGGGGCAGGTCAGGAGCCGGGCGTGCTCAGCGTCAGGGTGCCGGTGAAGTTGCACTGTGCGCCGTGGAAGGTGAAGCAGCCGGAAAGCTCTTCGGTTTCAAGCGTGGTGCCGTCGATGAAGCGCATCGAGACCTCGCAGGCGCGGGCGTTCGACGCGTCTTCGGGCAGGCTTTCGTTGAAGAATTCATTGGTCTCGGTCAGCGTGGCCTTGCCGTCTGCAAGCGTGATGCGCCCCGTGACGCCGCCGCCGCATCCGCCCCGGATATTGCCGTCACCCATGTCCTCAGACGATACCATCGTCTGAAGGTCGACATCGTAATCACCGCCCTCCAGCCGGGTCAGCCTTGCCGTCAGGGTCTGGAAATCGCCTGCGGCCTCGCTGGAATAAAACCCCTGAACATCGGCTTCATCCTGCGCCATGGCGGGAATGGGCAGCAAGGCTGCGATCAGGCCGAAAACGGGCATATGTCTGAACATGAAATCCCCCTGTCAATGGGGCGAAGCCTAGCCAAGCACAGGGCTTTGACAAGACACATTCAGCGATCCACGTCTGACGCTTTGGTGATCGCCTCGATGGCGGCGGCGCGGGTCTCGACCTGTTCGACGATATGGTCGATCATCTCGGCATTGCTCATCTTGTGGCT
>JAUNTV010000334.1 GCA_030538515.1 Paracoccus sp. (in: a-proteobacteria) | reverse complement strand
GCCCGACGACCTGCGCGCCCGCCTGCTGGCCGCGAACCGGCAGGATCTGGCGCTTTATCAAAAGGCCGAGCGGCTGATCACCACCGCGCCCGCCTGATACACAGAAAGCCCGGCACCCCGCAGGGGTGATGCCGGGCTTCATGACGTCAAGGCACCGCGCCCCGCGCGGGGCCGGGCGGGCGCTCAATGCGCGCTGTGATCGCCCGCGCCATGTTCCGCGCGGCGGTCATTATCCAGCGGAAGCAGCAGTTCCACCGTGCCGCAGCTTCCGAAATCCAGCGTGACGGGCACTTCGTCGCCCTGAGCCAGCGGTTCGGGCAGTTCCATCAGCATCAGATGATCGCCGCCGCGCGCCAGATGATGCGTGCCATGGGCGGGGATGGTGATGCCGTCGTCAAGGGCGACCATCTCCATCAGGCCGGCGTCGTTTTCGCGGCTGGTGTGCAGCTCGACCCGGCCCGCGCGCGGCGAAAAGCCGCCGATCAGCGTGCAGTCATCCGCGCCCTCATTGGCGATGATCATGAAAGCCGCGCCCGATTTCGGGTTCGATGAGCGGGCATAGGCGTCCGAAATCTGGACAGGGGCCGCAAGGGTTGCGGCGGCAGGCAGGGCAAAGGCAAGGGCGCAAAGCGCCGAAAGGATCGTCGGTTTCATCACTCGGTTCCTGAATATCTGTTAGGGGAAGCTCAGACAGTCGGGAAAGGCGGCGGGTCGCGCGCCTGCGCCAATGGGGCCGGGCGGCTGCCGGCATGGGCCTGCGTTACCGTCCATGGCAGGATCAGCGGGCTGTCCGGGCGCGCGATCAGCACCGGGGCCGGGACCACGCCCGACATAAGCGACAGCGCCATATCGGGGCAGATCACCATGCGCTTCACCGGCTGGCCGTTCTCGTCCACCAGCACGGTGATCATCTCGCCACCGGCGCAAAGCACGATCTCACCGGCGATGCGCGCCTGCCCGCGGGCCACGGCCAGTCCCTGCGCGGTCAGCAGCAGCGTCAGGATCAGAAAGGCGCGCAAAGCGGTGCTCATGCCCCTTCCCTAGCCGGTGGCGCGACCCCCTGCCAGAGCCAAAACGGCAGAAGGCCCCGCCGGGGAAGCCGGCAGGGCCATCATGATGCGGCAAATGCGCCTTTTGGGGGGCTTAGGCCGAAGCCTCACCCGCCGAGGCGATTTCTTTCTTGATCTTCAGCGCACGGCTGGACAGTTCGCCATCCTTGGCTTTCGCAAGGAAGGCGTCCAGACCGCCACGGTGATCGACCGAGCGCAGCGCAGCCGCCGAGATGCGCAGCGAATAGCTGCGGCCGGTCGCTTCCGACATCAGCGTGACATCGTTCAGGTTCGGCAGAAAGCGGCGACGGGTCTTGTTATTGGCGTGGCTGACATTGTTCCCGCTCATCGGGCCCTTGCCGGTCAGTTCGCAGACGCGCGACATGGTGTTATCCTCGTTTGACGTTCGCGGGATGGCCGGGCTGACGACGCGATCCCAAAGTGAAAAGGCGCCGCTAGGCAGCGCCCGGAAATTCTGGTTGGCGGTGGATATACCGTGTGGGCGGGCGCGTCAAGCCGATTCGGCCCCGCGATAGGCCCGTTCCGCCGCGATCAGTTTTTCCTTGCGCCAAAGCCCGCCGGCATAGCCTGTCAGCGTTCCATCCGCGCCGATCACCCGGTGGCAGGGGATCACGATGGCGATGCCATTGCTGGCATTGGCACCCGCCACGGCGCGGCTGGCGGTGGGCTGACCGATGGCGCGGGCCAGTTCGGCGTAGCTGCGCGTCTGACCGGCGGGGATGGCACGAAGCGCTTCCCAGACACGGCGCTGAAAGGCGGTGCCATGCGGGGCCAGCGGCAGGTCGAAGCGCGCACGCTTGCCGGCGAAGAAATCGGCCAGTTGGCGCGCGGTCTCGGCGGTGATGGCGCTTTGCCCCAGCCCGATGCGCCCGCCTGCTGCCTTCGACAGCCGCGCAAGCTGCTCCTTCAGCGCCTTGCGGTCGGAAAACTCCAGCAGATGCAGCGCATTATCGTCAGCCACCGCGATCATGCCGCCAAGCGGCGTCTCGATCCAGTCGGCGACCAGACCGCCCGCGCCGCGCATCGCTGCCGGAGGATGCCCGAAAAGCCGCGCGAAAGCCTGCCGGAAGCCGCTGGCCGAATCGAAGCCCGCGTCAAGCTGCGCCTCGATCACGGCATCACCCTGCGCCACGCGGCGCGCGCCTTCACGCAGACGCAGATTGCGCGCCATTTGCAGGAAGGTCATGCCGAAATGACGCCGGAAAGCGCGCCGGATGGTCGAGGGATCATAGCCCATGTCGGCCAGATCGCTTTCGGTCCATCGGCGGGCCGGCTCGGCCTCGATCATGGCACGCAGGCGGGACACCGCCGCATCGCCTTCCGCCGTCGCGCCCTGGGGGTGGCAGCGCTTGCAGGGGCGAAAGCCCCCGGCCAGGGCGTCGCGGGGCGTGGCGAACCAGCGGCAATTCCGGGCAAGCGGCTTTCTTGCCGGGCAGGTCAGCCGGCAGAATATCCCCGTCGAGATCACGCCGACATAGGCGCGCCCCTCATAGGCGGGATCGCGGGCGGTCAGGGCGGCGTAAAGCACCGTCTCATCGGGCAGGTCGAACATGGAAGGCTCCGTCATGTCATCTGATCCCGGTCTAGCCCGCGCGCGCGCCGGCTGCGGCGCGAAAACGGGCGTCTATTTCGAAAGCCGCCCATCACTTTCGGGATAGCGGGGCGGGTTGCAACCGCAAATCCGCTTGGAGGGGGCCGGGCGCGGGGCTAATGTCGCGCCATGAAAGCCGTTCTTGCCGCCATTTTGCTGTCGCTGCCCGGCGTTTCGCTGGCCGGGGGGCTGCAATTGCTGGTCACTCATGATGCGGCTTGCGGCGATTACGCCCGCTGGCAGCGCGATGTGGCGCCCGCCTACAGCAGCATGCCGCAAGGGCAGCGCGCACCGCTTCTGGGGCTGGCGGCCGACGGGCCATGGCCCGACGGGCTGGTGATCGGCCCCCGCCCGCGCCAGACCCCCAGCTTCCTGCTGCTG
>JAUNTV010000333.1 GCA_030538515.1 Paracoccus sp. (in: a-proteobacteria) | reverse complement strand
TCCGCAGCCAGTTTCACGCCGCGCCGCGCCTTGACCTGCGCGATGAAAATGCCGTGCATCTCGTCCAGAAGGCGGCGCAGGCGGGCGACATCCTCGGGGTTTTCGGGGCGGAACATGTCCAGCTGCGATTTCGAGCGCCCGGCTGTGTGCACGCGCCGCTCGATCCCGTGGCGCGCGATGAAATCCTGCAAGCCGAACCCGGCTGAAATCACCCCGATCGAGCCGATGACCGAACAGTCATCGGCCCAGACGTGATCGGCCGCCGTTGCCAGCCAATACCCGCCCGAAGCCGCCACATCCTCGACAAAGGCATGCACCGGCACCTTATGCTGGTCGGCCAGCCGCCTGATGCGCGCCGCAATCAGCGAGGATTGCACCGGCGAGCCGCCGGGCGAATTGATCGCCAGCGCCACGGCCTTCGGCTTGCCGCGCGTGAAGGCGCGTTCCAGCAGGGGCGCAAGCGCGGCGTCGTTCAGCGCGCCGCCTCCGGGGCGGGCGGCGGTTGCGATCACGCCTTGCAGCCGAAGGACGCTGACGCGCGGGGCGGGGTTCAGAAACGGTATTTTCATCGCCCCAGAGATAGGGCGCGCCAACGCATCCGGCAAGCGTCGCGCGTTGCAATCCCGGCCCGCACACCGCATATAGGGGGCCGACACGACGGAGAGCCGGATGACCTATCTCGATTTCGAAAAACCCCTGGCCGATATCGAAGGCAAGGCCGAGGAATTGCGCGCCATGGCCGAAAAGGACGCCTCGGTCGATGTCGAAAAAGAGGCAGCGGCCCTGGACAGGAAAGCCGGGGCGATGCTGAAAGAGATTTACGGAAATCTCGACCCGTGGCGCAAGACGCAGGTGGCCCGCCACCCCGAACGCCCCCATTGCCGCGACTATATCGCCCGGATTTTCACCGAATACACGCCCCTTGCCGGGGACCGCGCCTTCGGGGACGACCATGCGGTGATGGGCGGGCTGGCGCGCCTGAACGACCAGCCCTGCGTGGTGATCGGCCATGAAAAGGGCAATGACACGAAAAGCCGGATCGAGCATAATTTCGGCATGGCCCGCCCCGAAGGCTATCGCAAGGCGATCCGGCTGATGGATCTGGCCGACCGTTTCCGCCTGCCGGTGATCACGCTGGTGGACACCCCCGGCGCCTATCCCGGCAAGGGTGCCGAGGAACGCGGCCAGGCCGAGGCCATCGCGCGTTCCACGGAAAAATGCCTGCAAATCGGCGTGCCGCTGATCTCGGTCATCATCGGCGAGGGGGGCTCGGGCGGGGCGGTGGCACTGGCCACGGCAAACCGCATCCTGATGCTGGAGCATTCGATCTATTCGGTGATCTCGCCCGAGGGCTGCGCCTCGATCCTGTGGAAAGACGCCGAAAAGATGCGCGAAGCCGCCGAGGCGCTGCGCCTGACCGCGCAGGACCTCAAGGAGCTTGGCGTGATCGACACCATCGTGTCTGAACCCACCGGCGGCGCGCAGCGCGACCCCAAGGCCGCGATCGATGCGGTCGGCAAGGGGATTGCGGCGGCGCTGAAAGGCCTGTCCGGCAAGGCCCCCGCCGCGCTGATCAAGGACCGCCGCCAGAAATTCCTTGATATGGGCAAGAAGGGACTGAACTGACGCATGTATTCCGTCGGAGCCCCCCAGGAGCTTCGCAGCTTTTACAACGATGAAGGCCGCCTGACCACGGGCGGCCTGACCAGCTTCCTGCTGACCCAAACGGCCGAGCAAAGCCGGAACTTCGCCGAAAAGCATTTCAGCGATTTCAACGACATATCGGCATCGCAATGGCATCTGTCGATCTTCGCGCGGGTCGAACGGCAGGCGGGCGACCGCTGGATCTGGCACCGCGATGATGATCTGCACGCGCAATCGCAGGCGCTGCGCGCGAAGATCACCTCGACCGGGATCGGTCTGCCGTCGGTCTGCCTCGTCTTTCTGGACCCCGATGCCGGCCCGCTTTGGGCCGATGAGATCGCCGTGATCGAGGTGGATTACAACAAGATCGGCGATATCCCCTATATGCAGGAAGGCCATCGGCGCATCCATAACGCGATCATGAGAGCCTTTCAGGCCGAAGGCATCGATGACGAGCGCCCCATCACCGGGCCGGATCACGCCCGCATGATGCACGCCCTGTCGCGGGAATTGAACCGTCAACAGGTGACTGGCTTTCTGCGCAAGCTGGGCCCGGCATTGGTGGGGTTTGTGTTTGATCTGCTGATGGGGCGCGTGAAGTAGGCCGCGCCCGCTTGCCAAGCGGCCCCGCGCTGACTAGATAGGCCCGTCCGCAATTGAAAGGCCCGAGTCTTGGAAAATCTCGTCCTGACCGTCCATCTGATCCTCGCGCTGCTGCTGATCGGCATCGTGCTGCTGCAACGCTCTGAAGGCGGCGGGCTGGGCCTGGGCGGCGGTGGCGGTGGTGTCGTCACCGGGCGTCAGGCGGCGAATGTCATGACGCGGGTGACGTGGATTCTTGCAGCGGCCTTTCTGGTGACATCGCTGACGCTGACCATCGTGGCGGCGCGCAATGTCGGGGGCAGCTCGGTTCTGGACCAGATCGGCTTCGGCGCAGGCGGGGCAGCTTCGCAAACCGGCGAGGCCCCGGCCGGTGGCCTGAACTACACCCCGCCCCCCGGCGTCGGCACGCCCATCACGCCGCCCACGCCCGAAGCTGCCGCCCCTGCGCAAGCCGCAACCCCCGCCGAAGGGCCGGTTGCGCCGCCCCCGGCCAACTGAAACCCAACAGATTGAGGGTCGCGACCCGCGACCCCACGACAACTTGCGGTCCGCGTTGCGGCCACGGGAGAGATCGGTTATGTCTTTAATCCCGTGAACGGCGCTTATCTGCGGCCGCGAACAGACCGATTCGAACTCACGGGGGGCGCATGGCGCGTTACATCTTCATCACCGGCGGCGTCGTATCCTCGCTTGGCAAGGGGCTTGCCTCGGCTGCGCTTGGCGCGCTTTTGCAGGCGCGGGGCTATACGGTGCGGCTGCGCAAGCTGGACCCCTATCTGAACGTCGATCCCGGCACCA
>JAUNTV010000332.1 GCA_030538515.1 Paracoccus sp. (in: a-proteobacteria) | reverse complement strand
TATGGCCGCGCTGGCATCGGCGGGCACGGGTGTCGCAGGTGGCGGCACGGCACAGGCGCAAGGCATTGGCGCGGCGGCTGGCCTTGCCGATCTGGAAGGCCTGCCCGCAGCCGGGGCCGGGCCGGTCTGGCTGGCCGCGCAGGGCTGGTTCGCGCCCGCCCCGGCTGATGACGATGCGCCCGCCGATGGCATCCTGCGCGTCGAAGGCAGTGACGGGCATATCTGGCAGCGCATGGGCTTTGCGGGCAGCCTTGACCCCGCGTGGTTTCGCGCGCCCGATGACGGCGCCGATGACGCCGCAGCCCTGCAACGCGCCTTCGATTTCGCCGCCCTTCACGGGCCGATGGCCGTGCAGCTTGGCGCGCGCCGCTATGATTGCCGCCGCGCGCTCAGCGCCGATCCGACGCGGCTGATCCTGCAAGGGCTTGGCGCAGTTCTGGATTTCACCGCCATGCCCGCCCCGGCCGAGACCCCGCCGCTGCTTGGCCTTGCCGATCTGCCCCCGATGCAGGGCTGGCACCATGACGGCGGCGCGCTGACCCGTGACGAGGCCCCGGCCGGGACCCTTTCTCATCCGCTCAGCCTGCCCGATCCGGGCCGCTACCGTGTCCGCATCCTGATCGACGCGCTCTCGGGCCATGCCGATTACCCCGCCGTCACCATCGCCATCCGCGATCCGCAGGGCGAAGCCGTTGCCGGGCTGATCGCCGCCTCGCCGGGGTTTTACGATTTCGAGATCACGGGTCCGGGCAGCTTCACCCTTGATCTGGGCACCGATTGCGCGATCCGCATCAGCCGCCTTGATATCACGCATGAGGGGCTGCGCGAATGCCTGCTCATCCGCGCGGGCGAGAACAGCCCCCAATACGGCCATCTCTGGACAGAGGGGATCACCCTTCGCGGCCCCGGCATCGGCACCACGCTTGACGGGATGCGTTTCGAGACCATGGCCGAGGCGCGATCATCCCGGCTGGAGATGCGCAATATCACCGTCGAGGGGTTTCGCGCCGGGCTGACCTTTTCGCATCGCGCCTATCTGATCCGCGCGCTCGGCCTGCGCGTCGCCTGCGAAACGGGGCTGCATTTTCTGGGCGGAAGCCGGGACGCGGGCGAACTCATCTCGCTTTACGGCGCCACGCTGGAAGCCGCGCGTGTCGCCATCCGCAACAACGGGGGCGAGATCGCGCTTTTCGGCACCGCCATCGATTTCGTCGATCAGATCTTCGTGGGCAGCGGGCGGCTGATGCTGGAAGGCTGCCATCTGGAAATCAACCGCCCCAAGGCCGCCGATCTGCCGCCCTTCGATCTGGGGCATGGCGATATCACGATCAGCTCGGGTTCGTTCATGGTCACGGGCAATGATTTCGAGGCAGGAAACCAGTGCGATCACATCTTCACCTTGCGCGCGCGGGGGGCGACGGCCTCGATGCGCGATGTCTCGATCTATAATCTGCGCAGCCAAAGCGGTGCGCTGGCGGGCGGCTCGGGGCGGCTGGATGTGGCGCGGCTGCGCGGCGGGCGGCCCCGCCACATGGCCCCCATCGTGCAATTCGCGCCCGGGCGGAACCTGCTTGGCCCCCTGCCCCTGGATCTTGGCGAAGCGCCCGCGCCCGATGCCCCCCTGACGCCCAGGCCCGCCCCCGAAAACGCCTTTCAGGGCAGCCCGGATGCGCCCTTCATCGCCGTCACCGCCCGCGCCATCCCCGGTGCCGAGCTTGGCCTGTCGTTTCGCATCCGCAGCGACACCCCCGGCACGGTCTGGGTGACTGCCGTGGCGGTTTCGGGCAAGACCCGGACCCGCATCAGCGACAGCTGGCCCGTCGAGGTCACGCCCGAATGGCACCAGCACATGTTCAACAGCGCCAGCACCCACCCCGATATCGCCAGCGGCCGCATGCCCGATGGCTGGCCGGGCGTGGCGCTGTTTTTCGATCAATCCGCCCTGACCGGCCCGGTCGATTACGCCGATCTTTTTCTTTGCGCCTGCTAGGAACCGCCCCCACAGCCACGCGGCCTGCTGTGGCGGGTCAGCCCCGGCAGGCCGGGGTCACGTATGTTCACAAGGAGGCAGCGGATGAAGGGGGGGCTTCGCGCGGCTCCGGGCAATGGTGCAGCGTGACCGGGCGGGGGCCGGCTTTCACGACGATGGCCCCGGAAAACCCCGGCGCGGGGGGCGCGTCAAGGATCAGCCATTGGTCGGGGCGGGCATCAAGGCTTCGGATCATCCGCGCCGGCGCGGCATCAAGCGGCACGCTGAACCCCGAAAGCCCGGCCGAAAGCCCCAGCCCGCAGGCTTTCAGATAGGCCTCCTTTCGGGTCCAGAGCGTGAAGAAACCGGCCTCGCGCGTGGCGTCCGGCAGGGCGTGCAGCGCGGCAAGCTCATCAGGGGCGAAATGGGTGCGGGCAAGGCCCGGCTCGACCTTGCGGCGGGGTTCGATATCGATGCCAAGCGCCAGTTCGGCCCGCGTCACCACAAGTGCCGCCAGATCGCCGCCATGGCTGAGATTGAAGCTCAGCCCGTCAAGCGCGGGCTTGCCATGTGCGCCGTAGCGGAAGCGCAGCGCCTGCGGGGGCTGGCCCAGATAGCGCCCGAGAACCCGCCTGAGGTGCGCGCGCCCCGCGATATAGGCCGCGCGGTGGCGCTGAAAGGCGAAGCGGGCGGCGCGGGCATGTTCATCGGGCGACATGAGCGCCGCATCGCCCCGCCCCCCCTTCAGCCGCCAAAGCCACAGATCCAGCCGGACCGGCCCCCTGTCCATCACGTGAAGCGCGCAGCACGGGCGGCGCGGGCGGCCTCGATCTCGGCCAGAAGGGCGGCGCGGAAGCGCGCGGGTCCGAAACCTGCGGCATGGGCGGTGATGGCCTGTGCATCGAAATCCATACGGCGGGTCTCGAATTCCTGCACGGCGCGGCGCAGCGCCTCGGGGCTTTGTTCGTCGAAAAACAGCCCCGTTACGCCGGGGATCACGGAATCGAGCACCCCCCCGCGCCCATAGGCGATGACGGGCGCGCCGCAGGCCATGGCCTCAAGCGGCACGATGCCGAAATCTTCCTCG
>JAUNTV010000331.1 GCA_030538515.1 Paracoccus sp. (in: a-proteobacteria) | reverse complement strand
GATAGCGCCGCCGAATCGTCGCCCCTTGCGTGCCCGGATGCCCCATGATCGGCCCCACCACAACAGCCGATCATTCCGGAAGCCCTTCCTCATCAGTGCGGCAAATACCTCGGGGGTCCGGGGGCTGGCCCCCGGTCCGGCGCGCCTTAGCGGCGATACATGCGATAGCCGCCTTCCGGCAGGTTCAGTGCCGCGCGCAGCTCATCGAGCTGGCGGATGCTCAGCGTGATTTCGCTGTAGCGGTCGCCGTCGGGTTCGTCCTGGCGCAGCACCACGCGGTCGTCGAAGGCGGTGATGACCACATCGCCCTGAAGGGGCGCGGTGTCGGGCTCGTCGATCAGCGTGATGACGGTGGCGTCGAAATCGTGCTCGATGGTGAACATGGCGCGGCCTTTGCACTGGGTTACGCTGAATTTATCGTCAGGGTGGACGCAACGGCTTTACCTCGCAAGGGGGGGCTTTATTGTGCATGCGGATATCGCCTTTTGCGGAAAGCTGACATGCCTCTGAAACACCTTCGTCATGCGCTGCTGGCGATGACTGCCGCCGCCGCCCTGACCGCCTGCGCCCCGGTGGCGACCGATGGGGCGAATGTGCCGCCTCCGCGCACGCCCACGCAAGTGACCACGGTGCCCGCGCCCACCCCCGTCACGCCGCGTTCCCCGCGTCAGGCGGCGCAGAGTTTCCTGAGCGTGATCAACCAGATGGAGCCGGCGATCGAGCGTGAATGCGTGGCCCGGCGCACCAGCAACATCAACTGTGATTTCGTCTTCGTGGTCGATGACCGGCTTGATCTGGAACCCAATGCCTTCCAGACGCTGGACAATGCCGGGCGCCCGATCATCGGCTTTACCGTCTCGCTGATCGCGGCGGCGCAGAATACCGATGAGCTGGCCTTTGTTGTCGGCCATGAGGCAAGCCACCATATCCTGAACCATCTTCACCAGAAATCCAGTTCGGCCACGGCGGGGGCGGTGATTCTGGGCGGGCTTGCGGCGGCGGCCGGGGCGGACCGGTCGACCATCGGTTCGATCCAGCGGGTCGGGGCTTCGGTCGGCTCGCGCGTCTATTCCCGCGACTGGGAGCTTCAGGCCGATTACATGGGCGCGATCATCACCATGAATGCCGGTTATGACCCGCTGCGCGGGGCCGAGTTCTTCCGCCGCATGCCCGACCCCGGTGATCGCATCCTTGGCTCTCATCCCTCGACGCAATTGCGGATGGGGCAGGTTCGCCGCGCGGTTGAGGATGTGCGCGCCGGGCGCACCCGCTGAAACCAGCCTGAGATGATGCAAAAATAGCGCGGTTCCCTGAAAAAACGCCGGGGAATCGTGCAATCACCTGTTCCCGGCCCAGTTCTACTTAGCGTTGTATTGACGCCTTGCGGTATCACTGCATTGTGAAGGTGTGAACTGGCAGGGATCAATAAAAAGTGACGTTGCGTCGAAGATGGGAACTTTTAAGTAAACCGACAAATGCAACTTTTCGCAGAACGGTCAACCCGCTAGGGTCAAACACGAACAGAACGAATCCTGAGGAGAGGGTTCACCTTAGGAGGTGCTATGATCGGCGTCGTTATCTGGAGCAGTGAGGAAAGCCAAAAAGCCGTGATCTGGTGCGAAGATCAGGGTCCGCTTGCCTATCTGCGCGGGCACGATTGCCTGAGCGATGGTGCCGATTGGCCGGTTCCGGGCGATCTTCTGCGCATCGAATGCGAAATCATCGGCAATCTGCGCCATGCGCGCTCGGTCAGCGTGATCGCGCCCAAGGTCTGCCCGCAACTGCCCGATGCGCTGCTTGGAAAGACCAACCGGCCCGGATCGCATCTTCAGATCGTTCACCGCAACGATGCGCTTCCCCCCATCTTCGAAAGCGAGGAAGACGAATCCGCCTTCCTCTCATCGGCGATCAATTCCTGAAAAGGCGGGGGGCTTACTGCCCCCGCGCCAGCGCCGCCACGCCTGTGCGGGCCTGATCGCTCAGGCCTAATGGGCGCATCAGTTCCGCGAAAGCGTCCAGCTTCTCGGGTGTGCCCGTGATCTCGAAGACGAAGCTTTTCAGTGTCGAATCAACGACATTGGCGCGGAAGATCTCGGCGATGCGAAGCGCCTCGACGCGGTGATCACCGCTGCCCGTGACCTTGAAAAGCCCCAGTTCGCGCTCGACGCTCGGGCCTTCCACGGTCAGGTCATGGACCTCGTGGACCGGCACGATCCGGCCAAGCTGCGCCTTGATCTGTTCGATCACGGAAGGCGTGCCGCGCGTCACGATGGTGATGCGCGAGCGGTGGCCTTCGTGATCGGTTTCGGCCACGGTCAGGCTGTCGATATTATAGCCGCGCCCCGAAAACAGCCCGATCACGCGGGCCAGCACGCCCGGCTCGTTCTCGACCAGCACGGCAAGCGTGTGGCGCTCGACCGTCTGCGCATTGGGGTCGCGCAGATCATATGCGGAATGGCTGGATGAGCCTTGTTTGATGTTCAGAACCATGCGTCGCTTCCTTAAACCAGTGCCGCGCCGCCGCTGAAGGCGTCCGCCTCGGCCGAGAGCAGCATCTCGTTATGCGGCTTGCCCGAGGGGATCATCGGGAAGCAGTTTTCGTGTTTCTCGATCAGCACATCCAGAATGAACGGGCCATCGTAATCGATCATCTCGCGGATCGCATCATCCAGTTCCGCCGGGTCCGAGACCTGCCGGCCCTTGCAGCCGAAAGCCTCGGCAAGCTTGACGAAATCGGGCAGGCTTTCCGACCATGACTGGCTGTAGCGTTCGCCATGCAGCAGTTGCTGCCATTGGCGGACCATGCCAAGGCGTTCATTATTCAGGATGAATTGCTTGACCGGGGCGCGGAACTGCACCGCCGTGCCCATTTCCTGCATATTCATCAGCCAGCTTGCATCGCCCGCCACGTTGATCACAAGCGCATCCGGGTGCGCGACCTGCACACCGACCGAGGCCGGCAGCCCGTAGCCCATCGTCCCCAGCCCGCCGCTTGTCATCCAGCGGTTCGGCTGATCGAAATGCAGGAATTGCGCGGCCCACATCTGATGCTGGCCGACCT
>JAUNTV010000330.1 GCA_030538515.1 Paracoccus sp. (in: a-proteobacteria) | reverse complement strand
CTGGATCTCCGTGGAGATTCTCGGACAGATAATCGGCTACAAGAGGGGTGTCGTAAGGATAATCACGAGCAAAGATCGCCATCTCCCGCGCCTTGGAGCGCTGGCGTTCAAGCATTCGCGCGTAAAGCCCTTCGCCGCTTTGTATCGCCTCGCGGAGAAAGGCCAGCATCTGCCATAGTCCGCCATTGCTCGACACCCCTGCTTCGGCGCGCCATTTGTCGAACTCAGCAATCAGCAGAAGGATATCCGCGTCAAGGAATGTCTTTTCGTCCATTTGCATTGTCATGATCACCTGCTGCATCAGGCACTGCATCGCCGTCCAGGTACCATACCGGATAGCTGTCCCCGGGTCTTTGCTCTTGTACGAAACGGCCATCCATCTCAGCCTCGACCCAATGCTTGTTGCCGGGCAACTCTCGCCAAGTCATGACATCTTCGATCTTATCGGCCATTTCGGGCCTGTACTCTCTCGGGACATGCCATTGCCGCACCCCTCCGTCAGTCGAGCGAGCCCCGTGTGCCCCTTTGACTGTCCAATTATCACTTATCCTGTCGCCTGTTCCTTCAAAGGCGATGCCAGGGCGATCACTCACGTCAACCGTTGCCTTTACACGACCAGCCGAGTTGATGCCAAGCTGGCTTGGGGTCGCCGCTCCCCCGGAAGGATCATAATAGCCCCCAAACATTGGTGAACCTTCCGCTCGCCAGTTGGCGATGACATCAGGCGGTGGATACTTGACGATCCGCATCGGGGAATTAAGCGTCATCCCCGAGGCCATTGTGGCGTCTTGGCCAAACTTGCTCCAATAAGCTTCCATTAGATGTCTACGCGCGTCACGTTGAGCTCGCGAAGCCCCCGCACTGGCCGCCATTTCGACGGTTCCCGGCGGTAAGCTCGCCACGATCTCGTCATAATCCTGATCGCGCTTGAGGCGACGTGCGGCCGCCGCACCCCCGCGCGGTCCCGCATCATCGGTGGGACGCGTCGTGCCCTAATTTTCCTCATTCAGCAGCAGACGCTCATTGTTCGTCAGGTCGCGCGATGTATCCACCTGTCGCTCATAGTGCGAGTGCGGGCGCGCGACCGGCAGGTCCAGTTCGCTCTTGTCCACGCGATGTATCCTGATCGCGAAGATGCTCGCGGCAGCGCCATGTCGTACGGCATCCCCCGTGCGGCGCAGAACGCCAGCACCGACCTTGGTCACCCGAACCGCGGCAGCCACCGCGCTTACGATGATCGGCGCAGCAACCGCGGTCACCCCGCCGGTGACGGCGATAATCCCTGCAGCAATCAGGGCGATGGCGATATCGGCGTGAAAGACCTCGATTCCGTCCACCAAGATCTTGGTCGTGGCGAGCAGATATTTACCCTCGCGAATAAGCGCGATCTTGTCGTCGTAATAGGCCTTGATCTGCGCCCTGGCATTGGCAAAGAAGTTCCTGAAATCCGCAAGTGCCTTCCGGCGCCGTTGCGTCTCCAGGGTCGCGATGGTTCTTGCCCGCCTCCGCAGCGACCACAACTGCTCGGCTTGTTCAGGCCCGATGCCGAATGCGGCAATGGACTGGGCGAGGTTTTCGTCTGCGGCATCGGACGCGCGAAACTCCATATCACCCGGCCCTTGATCGGAGGGATGGCCATCAACGGGAAATATGTTGTGCGTCTGGAATAGAATCCCGGATTCCTCAAGGCTTCTATCGACTACGGCGCGCTCCTGACGCAGCGCATCGAATTCGTTCTGAATCTGTTCCTCAAGCGGCCGTGGATTTGGCGTCAGGAAATCCTGGATCGCTTCGATAAGCGCAGCGCGGGCCTCCTCCACGTCCCGGTCGGTGTCGTTTGGTCCCTTGACCCCCGCGACAAGGCCGGCAAAGCGATATTGAGCAGCGATACGTCCCGCCGCCTCCATGGCATAGGCAGCCGAATCTCGCATCTCGGCCGAAAAGCTATCGTCCGGGATGATATCCGGCGCGGCGAGATTGGAGACGGACTGTCCCATTGCTACCACCGATAGGTGTAGAAAAAGGTCTGGGACAGACTGCTGAGGCTCAGGCTGTCAGCGTTGGGTGCTGTTCTCTTGCTGCGGGACACATCGGAGGAACCGAACTGGAGGCTCCCGATCTCGGCATTCAGTTGATCGAGGGCAGAGGTTTCACCCTGATGGCGTGTACGGGCGATATCGAGCAACTCGGCAACCAGATTCGCCTGGGCTTCGATATCAACGTCCTGCAGCAGCACATCGACCGCCGGTGTCACGCCGAGCTCATCAAAGAAGCGTGCCCTGAGCTGATCGCGGATCGCTCGACGGGACGGTTCCTGACGGGCGAATTGTCCGGGCTTGAAACTCATGGCCGCCTCAATTCAGCTCGATCTTTTCACCGTTGATGTCGACCAGTGCCGATCCCTTAAGTTTGAGGTTGATCCCCTTGATGACGACATCACCGTTCTCGTTGAGTTGGATCATCGAAGAACCGCAGACGAATTCCATGCGCTTGCCGGCTACGACGACCTTGTTCTGGCCGACCTCCTCATAGGCGCCAAGCAGCACGGATTCATTGCGAAGACCCTGAACCGACAGCTGATATCCTCCCCCGACCGTTATCGTCTTGGCACCGCCTACGATCTCATTGGAACTCACCATTACCGTCTCCGCCTTATTCTTGGCGACGCCGATGATGAGGTTGCCTTCGCCCATATTCAGTGCATCTGGCAGACCGAGTTTATTGGCGAGATCGCCAAGCGCTCCTGTAAACTTCTTGAATGCGGAAGTAACGGCACTCTGAAGTTTATTCGGCCCGATCATCAGTGTCATATTGCCGCCGATGACCTCGTGGTGATTGTTGCCGACCTCAATCGATTTATTGTTGCCAACGCTCTCGGATTGGTTGCGATCAACCCGCTTTGCGCGGTTGTTTTCAATATGAATTTCATGATCGCGCTCGGCATGGACGTAAATTTTCTCGCGCCCTGCCTGATCCTCGAAGCTGATCTCGTTAAAGCCCTGGCCCTGATGGGTTTGCGACCGCCAGACGGCTTTGGTTTTATGCTCCGGCAGCGGATAGGGCGCGCCATTTGCGCCGT
>JAUNTV010000329.1 GCA_030538515.1 Paracoccus sp. (in: a-proteobacteria) | reverse complement strand
ATGGCCGGGTCCCAGCCCATATCCTTGTTCACCGCCAGAGCCGGGGCGGCGAAGGCTTCATTGGCCTCGACCAGATCCAGGTCGCCAACGCTCCAGCCCGCCTTTTCCAGCGCACGGCGGCTGGCCGGGATCGGGCCGGTGCCCATGATCGCGGGGTCAAGCCCGGCCGTCGCATATGAGGCGATGCGCGCCAGCGGCGTCAGGCCGCGCCGGGCGGCCTCATCCTCGGTCATGACCATGACCGCCGCGGCCCCGTCATTCAGCCCCGAAGCATTACCCGCCGTGACCGTGCCGTCCTTGGTGAAGGCCGGGCGCAGCTTCTGCATGGCCTCGACACTGGCACCTTCGCGGATATATTCGTCCTCGGCCACCTCGATATCGCCCTTGCGGCCCTTGACGGTGAAGGCCACGATTTCATCCTTGAAACGCCCGGCTTTCTTCGCCGCTTCGGCCTTGTTCTGGCTGGCGACGGCGAATTCGTCCTGCGCCTCGCGGGTGATGCCCCATTTTTCGGCCACGTTTTCAGCGGTCTGGCCCATGTGGTAATTGTTGAACGCGTCCCAGAGCCCGTCCTTGATCATGGTGTCGATCAGCTTCATATCGCCCATTTTCTGGCCCGCGCGCAGGAAGGCGGCATGGTTCGACAGCGACATGGATTCCTGCCCCCCCGCAAGCACCACCCGCGCATCCCCCAGAATGACCTGCTGCGCGGCCAGCGCCACCGCCCGCAACCCCGAGCCGCAGACCTGATTGAGCAGCCATGCCGGGGCTTCCCTTGGCAGACCGGCGTTGATGCTGGCCTGACGGGCCGGGTTCTGACCCTGAGCGGCGGTCAGCACCTGGCCCAGAATGACCTCGCTGACCTCGGTGGGGTCGATGCCGGCGCGGCGGACGACCTCGGCCAGCACCGCAGCGCCCAGATCATGCGCCGGGATATTGGCGAAAGACCCCAGGAAGTTTCCGACGGGTGTGCGGGCTGCGGATACGATAACGGCTTTTGTCATGGATTTCCCCCTCCGGTGGGCCTGGCAGACAGGCTGGATACTGTTCTGCCAAGCATGACAAACTCTGCCGCAGCGTCAAGGCGGTGTCGGGCCGGTGCCCTGACCCCGCGGGTCGACAGGGGCGGCAGGGGGCAGGCAGGCCGGTGGGCCGGGGCCTTCGAAGCGCGCGGCCCGGATCAGGGGTGCCGCTATGAAGGGGCCACATCAGGCCAGAGGCGGGGCGCCCGGACCGGGGCGGCTCATACCGGGGCGGCACCTTGTCGCGGTGCCAGGTCAGCGCGTGGCGGCACTGGGGGTTTTCCACGGCGGGGTGATGGTCGGTGCGCCGAAATAATAGCCCTGAAGGCAGTCGATGCCCATTTCGATCAGAAAGGCCGCGTCATCGGCGGTTTCCACCGACTCGGCCACGGTGAACATGTCGAAGTGATGCGCGATGGCCTGAAGGGCGGCGGCGAGGATCTGGTTATCGGGCTGATCGGCGATGCGGCGGATGAACTGCCCGTCGATCTTGATCATGTCGAAATTGAAGTCACGCAGGTAACGGAAAGAGGTATGCCCGGCCCCGAAATCATCCAGCGCGAAACTGGCCCCGCGTGACTGCAGATCGCGCATGAAGGGCACGACCAGTTCGGGCGCATCCATGGCAGAGCTTTCCGTCACCTCAAGGATCAGCCGTTCGGCGATCTGTTCGTCGCCCGACAGCCCCTGACGCAATGTTTCCATCCAGACCGGATTGCCGATCGAGCGCGCCGACATGTTGATCGACAACCGCAGGCCGGAATCCTGCTTGAGCGATTGCAGCCCCATGGACAGCGACAGGCAGTCGATGCGCCGGCCAAGCGCGGTCGTTTCCGCCTGGGGCATGAAGTCACGCAAGGGCACGAAACGCCCCGATTCGTCGATGACGCGGAACAGCCCTTCATGGAAGGCGACCTGTCCGGGCCGGTCGGCCTGCACGATGGGCTGATAGGCAAGCGTGACATTGCCCCGCATCATCGCCTGTTCGACCATATCCATCGTCTGCCGTGTCTTGCGTTCGACGACAAATTCCAGCGCTGATCCGACCGAATCGCCATACTCGTGACCGTCATCCATTCTCATCACACCCTTGCTAACCTCCTGCATGGTGGCGATCATGTCTTAAGATCGGGTGAAGCCCGAGCAGTTTCTGGATTCAGGATTAACGCAATGGTGGAACGCTGCGGCTGGTGCGGCTCTGATGAAATCTATCAGGAATACCATGACACCGAATGGGGCGTGCCCGAACGCGACCCCCGCGCGCTTTGGGAAAAGCTTGTGCTTGACGGGTTTCAGGCGGGTTTGAGCTGGATCACCATCCTGCGCAAACGCGACAGTTTCCGCGAGGTTTTCGAGGGGTTCGACCCCGAACGTGTCGCGCTCTGGGGCGAGAAACAGGTTAATCTCGCACTGCAAAATCCCGGCATCATCCGCCATCGCGGCAAGATCGAGGGCACCATCCGCAGCGCGAAACTGTTTCTGGAAATCGAATCAGCCGAAGGTTTCACGCCCTGGCTGTGGGGCTTCGTGGACGGCAGGCCGATCCAGAACGACTGGGCCGAACTGGCGCAGGTGCCGGCGGCGACCGATGCCTCGGGCGCGATGTCCAAGGCGTTGAAGAAGAAAGGTTTTACCTTCTGCGGGCCGGTGATATGCTATGCCTTCATGCAGGCCACCGGCATGGTGAACGATCATGTCACCACCTGCCACCGGCACGCAGCGGTCAGGGCGCTGTCAATTCGGTGACGATCTGGATGGCGGCGGGGGAATCCCATTCGGCGGGCCCCATCAGGCGCGCCACCTCATTGCCGTCGCGGTCGATCAGGATCGTCGCGGGCATGGCCATCACGCCGAATTCCCGTGCCAGCCGCTGACGCGGATCAAGCAGGACGGGCAGGGCGTCCACACCGGCCTCGGAGAAGAATTTATCGATTGCAGGCAAAGGGTTGCGGCCGGATGCAATGGTCACGACCTGAAAATCATCCCCCCCCATCAGGGTCTGGAGATTGTTCAGCGCCGGCATTTCCTCGCGGCAGGGCGCGCACCATGTCGCCCAGAAATTCA
>JAUNTV010000328.1 GCA_030538515.1 Paracoccus sp. (in: a-proteobacteria) | reverse complement strand
CGCGTGGGCAGCGCGATTTTCGGCGCGCGGCAGGCGGCGCGTTAAACGCGCCGCGGGGGGGGGGGGGGGCGGGCCCCCCCGGCTTTTGGGCCAGGTGACGGGGGGGCGGGGTGCGGGCCGGGGGGCGGGGGCGGGCCGGGGGACGGTCCGCGTCTTGCCTTCGGTCTTGGCCCGCCGATGCAGATCGACCTGCCCGGGCAGGAGGGCGACGTCATCGAGCGCTGCCCCGCCGCCGCCCCCGTCGTCACCGCGATTTCGCGGCGCATCGCACGCCATGGCGGGCTGGCGCTGATCGTCGATTATGGCGGCTGGAACGGGCGCGGCGACACGTTTCAGGCGTTGTCGGGGCATCGGCGCGCCGATCCCTTCGCGCATCCCGGGCAGGCTGATCTGACCGCGCATGTCGATTTCGCCGGGCTGGCGGCGGCGGCGGATGCGGCGGGCTGCGCCTTCGGCTATACGACGCAGGGCGCGCTTTTGCGGGCCCTGGGGATCGATGCGCGCGCCGCAGCCCTTGCGGCGGCGGGTGACAGGGGGGCGATGGCGGCTGCGGAACGCTTGACCGCGCCCGCCGAAATGGGAGAGTTGTTCAAGGCGCTTGCCATCTGGCCCGGATCAGCGCCCGCGCCTGCGGGCTTTGTCCGGGCCCGCGTCAAACCGCAGACAGAGAGCCATGAAACTGACCCTTGAAATCCTGACCCATGACCTGCTGGACGGCGTTGCGCATGGCTTTTTCACCCGCAAGGGCGGGGCCAGTTCGGGGCTTTACGCCGGGCTGAACTGCGGGCGCGGCTCGCATGATCAGCGCGACGTGGTGGCCACCAACCGCGCCCGCGTGGCCGAGGCGATGGGCGTGGCCCCCGACCGGCTGGCGGGCGTCAACCAGACCCATTCGGCCAATGTCGTGACCATAACCGATCCCGCCCAGATCGCGGGCGCGGGTGCCACTGACGCCGATGCACTTGTCACCGCCATCCCCGGTGTCGCGCTGTCGGTGCTGACCGCGGATTGCCAGCCGGTGCTTATGGCCGATGCCCGCGCGGGCGTGATCGGCGCGGCCCATGCCGGCTGGCGCGGCGCGCTTGGCGGCGTGCTGGAAGCCACGGTGCAGGCGATGCGCGATCTGGGCGCGCGCGATATCCGCGCCGTGATCGGGCCCACGATCTCGCAGCGCGCCTATCAGGTCGGTTGGGATTTCGTCGATGAGTTCACCGCCGAGGATGACAGATATTCCCGCTTTTTCGCCAATGGCCCCGACGGTCGTCCGCTGTTCGATCTGCCCGCTTTCGGGCTGATGCGCCTGCGCGAAGCCGGGGCGGATGCGGCATGGACGCGCCACTGCACCTATTCCGACGAAGGGCGCTTCTTCTCCTATCGCCGCAGCACTCACCGGGCCGAGGCCGATTACGGCCGCCTGATTTCAGCCATCGCGCTGCCGGGCTGATCCGGGCCGGCAAGGCAGCCGTCAGGGCTGCGCTTCGGGCATCAGCCGCCGATCATACAGGGGGGGAAGCATCCTGGGCGGCTGGCTTCCCTTCGTCCATTCGACGTTGAGGGTGGCACCGTCAAAGATCGTGCCGAAACTGGCCCAGCCTGGGCGATCCACCAGCAATTGCGTGGCCGCGACCCGCGACGGCATAATGCCTTTGGGCGCATCCAGTGTCAGCCGCGCGGTGCCCAAAGGGTGAGGCAGGCTGTCAATGATCTCGTTCAGCGCGGCGCGGCTGTCCGGCCCGATCAGTGCCTCGGGTGCCGATGCGACCTGATCCTTCGCAAGGGCTTGCAGGGCGGCGACGGCGGCCTCTGGCGTGTCGCCGAGCGCGGGATAGATAAGCGACAGCCAGGACATGGCCATATTTTCGAAAAGCCCGCTATTGGTCAGCGCCAGATCGGCGCGTTCAATGGTCATCGGTGTCAGCTTGTCGAAGGGCAGCATCCCCCCTTCATCGCTGTTCAGAAACCCGTCAAGATCGGCATTGCGCAGCGTGGCGCTGAACTCGATCCGGTTGAGATTCGCATTCTGGCCCGCAATCTGCCAGATTTCCAGCACATCGCTGTCGGGATCGAAGCTCAGTTCCAGCCGGAATTCATTGGGATAAAGGTCGCTGACCAGCTTCGATTGATAGCGCAGCATCTGGCTGAAGGCGTCCTCAGGGTCGCCAAAGGGCACCACATTCATACTGGCCCTTGGCACTTCCACAATCAGCCGATTGGGCGGCATCGGGCGCGTGTCGTCGGCCCATTCTGCCTGCCAACGCAGCGCGCTCGCCTGATAGATGGCCGAGGGCGAACCGGATGCCGCAGGCGGGAACGTGATACCGCTGACCACGCAATAGCCATTGGTGTAAACGACGCGGCCCATCTCAAGAAGCTGGCCCAGGGGCGACGGGGCCTCGCTGCCTGCCGTTGACGGCTGAAGCCGCGTGATGAGCCGCTCAAGTGCTGCCAGATCATCATCGCATCGGGTGTCGAGGGGCGCGATCAGCGAAAGCGCGGGCAAGGGGGCGGCAAGACCCGCAGCAAGGGCAAGGACGGGGGCAAGATGTTTCATGAAAAATACCTCTGAGGAAAAGAAGGCCGCCGCCCTGCTCAGGCCGACGGAAAGGGCACGCCCGGCTCATCCTTGGCGCAGCGGATCACCAGCGAGGTCTTGACCGATGCCACATTGGGCGCCGCCGTCAGGCTTTCGGTCAGGAAATGCTGAAAACTCGGCAGATCGGGGGCCACGCATTTCAGGATGAAGTCGATCTCGCCGTTCAGCATGTGGCATTCGCGCATGAAGGGCCAGCTTCGCGCGCGCTCCTCGAATGCGGCAAGGTCGCGCTCGGACTGGTTTTGCAGACGCACCATGGCGAAGACCTGCACTTCGAAGCCAAGCAGGCCCGGGTCCAGATCGGCGTGATAGCCGCGAATATAACCCGCCGTTTCCAGCGCGCGGACGCGGCGCAGGCAGGGCGGGGCCGAGATGCCGATGCGGCGCGCCAGTTCCACATTGGTCATGCGCCCGTCGGCCTGAAGCTCGGCCAGGATTTTCCGGTCGATGTCATCGAGCTTGCTTGCCGCCATATCCTACCCTCAAAAGGCGCCGCGCCG
>JAUNTV010000327.1 GCA_030538515.1 Paracoccus sp. (in: a-proteobacteria) | reverse complement strand
CAGCATTCAGCCGGTGTCGATGGCATTTCCTGGAACATCTTCTGCTGATCGCCGCTGAAGCGGTTCTCAAGGGTCAACACATACCATGCGCGCTGCCCCATGCTTAACAGGTGGCCTGTTTCCGCCTCGATCTTGTCGAAATATTCGTGCTGCTTGAGGCTGATCTTCACCTTGCGGTGGTCGACGGTATATCCGGGGTCCAGATACCACGGGAAGAAATGGAAGCGGAACTCGCCCGGCTCTGCTTTACGACCTGACTTAGCCATGTTTTCGGCCCTCGTTGCGATGTCGTAGAACTCGCCTTCCTGCCCTTCGGCTGTGGATTCGATTGTGGCGATGCCATTGATCGGCACGGCCGGCAGCGCGCCGGTCACGATCTCGCGCGCATGCTCGGGCTTCTTTTTTGCGATCTTGCCCATTTCCGAGATGTGCAGGAAATGGATGGTCGATCCGCGCATCGTGGTCGCCACGCGCAGGGCGCTGTTGTTGTGCGCGAACACCAGCTCCTTGGCGCTCTCGCGCGACAGCGGCATGCGATCCCTGATCGGATCGGGTAGATGAAGATAGGCGAACTTCACCTTGTCGCGAAGTATCTCGGCGGCGACATCCAAATCCTGGGCGATGATCCCGCATCGCTGGTTTGGCACCCATAGGGCATGATCCAGAGCAAGGATGCTGGCCTGCGTGGTGAAGCCAAGCTGTCTCGCTTTCAGGATGACGTTGAGGCCATGCAGCGAGTGCAGGAATGCGATTTGATTGATGTTGGGCAAGAACGGCTTGATCGTGACCGGCGCGGCGGCGCCCGGCCCGTCCTCGCCCTTTATCATGATCTTGTAGAGGACGCCCGAACATATTCGCCACCACGGATCGGCAAGGCATTGCGCCCATTCCTCTGGCGTCTGCGGCGACGGCAGGGGCTCCGATAGAGGCTTGGACCAGTCGCGGCGCCTCATTCATCGCCGTCCTCGTCAGCTGACGATGTTGCTGGTCTCAAGGCGCTGCCTTGCGCCGCCGCGATCAGGGCTGACAGCCCATCGACGGCCTGCTTGTTATCTTCCTCGAACATGCCAAGGTGGCGCATCAGCTTGTCGATGGCGCCCAGCTTGTCGTGCATCTTGATCTTGAATGAGCCCTTGTCGCTCAAGCTGATCTCGGCAATGGCTGCTGTCAGGTGGCGGGGGATGGCTCCGCTCTCGAATGCGCGGACGAATGGCACGACGGTTGTCGCTGTCTCGCCTTCCTGGACGGCCCGCATGTTGCCGTCTGCGTCCATGATGACCTCGGTCGATCCCCACTCCATCAGGTCACTGATGTTGGCGCGGGCGATCTGCGACAGCGCCATGACGATTTCATCGGTTCTGATTTCAGTGCGGGCGATCTTCTCGGCGGTCAATCGGTCGATCTCGGCTTTGACATGAGGCAGCCGGAGGAGTTCGTGGCCCTGTGATCCAGCGGTCTTCCTGGAATATCCCGCACGGATCGCGGCCTGTGTGGCATTGTTGTCCACGACGAACTCACGCGCGAACGCGGCCTGTTTGGCGGTGAGCTTTGATTTGATGGACACGGCGGCCTGCGAAGGTTTCCTGTGGAGACACCTTCGCTATGCCATGGATCGCTTACTTGGCGCAATACGGCATTTTCTGCCGTATTATGCGTTTTTTAGTGTCCTGATTGGCAACTCACTGGCGCGCAGGGCGATAGATCAGGTCAGGCGAGCGTTGGGAAAACGGGTCATTTGTATTTCCTCGCTTTGTCGCGGAGCAAATACGGCTTTCCTGTATCGTCGTATTCGATCTGGTGTTCAGGGACTGATCTGGCCAACCGTGCCATGATCGTTCTGATGCGGTCGGCTTGCTTGTAATGCTTGTCTTCTCGCAGCCATTCCATCACATCATCCAGATCGTCAACAGCGTCACCAACCTCCCACATGGTTTTCCGCCATTCATAGAGATATTTTGGGCTATTCTCTCTTAGCGCGGAATGCAATGAACGGATAACCTCCGGCTGTCTGCTCATTTGGGCTATCATCAGTGCCTGACGGAGCCTAAATCGCCAGATGGGGCGGGCCACCCATCTGATGAATGATCGCTTCACTCGGTATCCACCGTTTCCGTGTTCACCGATCTGACGGTAAAAGAGGCCCATCACGCATCCCCCTCTTTAAGGAAGACACGAACCTTTCGCATGACGCCACGTTGCCCCTCGGCATCGACGTCCCGTTGATGGTCGTAGTTAGTCATACTCGCTTCCTCATCAGGTTTTTTCGTGGGTTTCAGGTTGTTTGGCATTGTTTTCCTGATCGCGCTTTGCGGCGGCTTTGATCGGGTCTCGGATCTTGAATTCGTCCAGGATCGCCCGGCATTGTTCCGGCGTTACGCGCTCGCGCGGATCTTCCTGCGGGTTTCGCATGGCGATGGCCTTGCGGGTTTCGTGCTGGACATGCCTGCCATAGCTGTCCTTGAGGATCGCGAGGATATGGCCGGGGTTAGGCTTTCGGTTTGGTTCATTGCGGCGGTGCTTGCGCATGGCGGCGCGGATTGCGTCGACGGGCCAGTCTTCCAGTTCGTCGCACCAGTCAGCGATGATGGCGGCGGCCTTTGCGTCAGGCATGTCCTCGCGCCAATAGCTGCTCATCACGACCTCGACCACGACAGCGATTTCAGTCCGATGGCGAACGATTTCGTGCGGCTGCATCAATGATGCGTCCAAGGCGGTCAGCGGCGGCAGCTTCGCGACGGTTGCTGGCAGTTGGTCGGTCATGGTGTCCCTCGTTCGAGTTTGCGGGCATCAGCGTGGGTTGCGCCATCCTTGCGGCTTCGCGCTGCATGGCTGGGGTGAAGTATCTGAACGTGCTGGGCGGGCCGTCGCGCTTGTGAGCCATGGTCTCGTTGATGACGGTGATGATCGTGGCCTTGGACAATTTGAGGTCATCTGCCCATTTCGACACCACGGCCATGTCGGCCCGACCGCCGAGGCTGGTAGGTCGTCCGTTGATGATCCCCGAACTGTTGGCGCCAATGGCATCCATCAGCTGCTCTCGGAATGTGGGGATCTGCGGATCGGCTGATGTTTGATCGTCCACGATTTCAGCGACCGGGATTTCGGTTT
>JAUNTV010000326.1 GCA_030538515.1 Paracoccus sp. (in: a-proteobacteria) | reverse complement strand
CCCCGCCGGGCGTTACCCGGCACCGTTACCTTATGGAGTCCGGACTTTCCTCGGGTCGAAACCCGCGGCCATCCAGCCATCCGCGTAAGTCGGGATATGGGCGGAAACGGCGCGCCGGTCAAGGCCGGGTTAAAGGCCGCTGCTGGCCACCTTGTCGATGATCGCTTCACAATCCGCCACATTGGCGAAACGATATTGCAGGGCGATCCATGCGCTGTCCGAACTCGTGGCCATCACGCTGAGGATGATCTCATTCAGGGTTTCGGGCAGGTCCGCGCCGTAATCCCGTTTCCAGACCGCCTGATGCACCCGTTCATTCTGCCGAACCGCCATGACCCATTCGCCCGAATCGCGCCACAGCGCGCCGGGGCGCAGAAAATCACCCTGGGCGCTTTCGCCGTAGCGGTCCTGCAAAACCCGGTTCAGCCCGGCGAAGGCACCGCGCACGGCAATGCCGAAGCGGTCATTGTCATGGCTTTTGCCGATGCCACGCACAAGGCAGACCCCGGTTTCATCCGTCGCTTGGGCGATATAGCTTTCAAATTCGGGATGCGGCTGCGGCACCTGAATTTCATGGCGCCCCTGTCCCAGATCCTTCTGCACCGAAAGATCGGCCAGTCTCGTGCCCATTTCCACGCCGAACGCCTGCCCGAAAGCGGCATGCACCATGATGAAAAGCATCGCCATCGCGGCAAAGGCCGCCGTTATTCCCTGCATGTCCCGACCCGAATCGCCTGTCCCTGAGAGAACCCTAGACCGCGGGCCGTTAAGAAAGCGCTAAAGCGCGTCGCGCCAGCGGTTCACCAGCGGATAGCGGCGGTCCAGCCAGAAGGCCCGGCGCGAGATTTTCGGCCCCGGCGCTGCCTGATAGCGCTTCCATTCGCTGCCCAGAAGCAGGCGCTCGACCTTTTTCACGGTGGCCGCATCGAAGCCCCGCGCCACGAGATCCTTCACCGACAGATCTTCCTCGACCAGCCCGTGCAGGATCTGATCAAGCACATCGTAGGGCGGCAGCGAATCGCTGTCTTTCTGATCGGGGCGCAGCTCGGCCGATGGCGGCTTGGTGATGATCCGGGGCGGGATCACCTCGGCCCTGGGGCCCTGCATCCAGCCGCGATGATTGGCATTGCGCCAGCGGCAGGTCTCGAACACGCGGGTTTTATAGAGATCCTTGATCGGGTTATACCCCCCCGCCATATCGCCGTAGATCGTGGCATAGCCTACGGCGACCTCGGATTTATTGCCGGTGGTCAGAAGCATCTCGTTGAATTTGTTCGAGATCGCCATCAGCATCACGCCGCGCAACCGGGACTGGATGTTTTCCTCGGTCACGTCGGGGGTGGTGCCCTCCATCAGGGGCGCCAATGCCTGCGTCACCGCCGCGCGCGCGCCGTCAATGGCCACGCTGTCCAGCCTGACGCCAAGCCTGCCCGCGCAATCGGCCGCATCATCCAGACTGGCCCGAGAGGTATATTCCGAGGGCAGCATCACGCAACGGACATTCCCTGGCCCCACGGCATCGGCGGCAATCGTCGCCACAAGCGCGGAATCGATGCCCCCCGACATGCCCAGAACCACCTTTCTGAAGCCGGATTTATGCAGGTAATCGCGCAGGCCGGTCATCATGGCGCGGTAGTCCTGTTCCCATTCGTCGGGTTGCGGGGCCATCTGGCCGGGTTCGGCGCGCCAGCCATCCGGCGTGCGGGTGAAATCGACATGCGCCACGACCTCATCGAAGGGCGCAAGCTGCACGACCTTTTCGGCCCCGCCATCCGCGCCGGGGTTCAGCACGAAGCTTGCCCCGTCATAGATCTGGTCGTCCTGCCCCCCGACCGCGTTCAGATAGACAAGCGGCAGCTTCGTATCGACCACGCGGGCGACCATATGGTTCATGCGGACATCCAGCTTGCCACGATGATAGGGCGAGCCATTGGGCACGATCAGGATCTCGGCCCCGGTTTCGGCCAGCGTTTCGGCGACCGGCGGCCACCACGCATCCTCGCAGATCGGGCTGCCGATGCGCACCCCGTCGATGCCATAAGGGCCCGAGACCGGCCCGGCGTCGAACAGCCGCATCTCATCGAAAAGCTCCTTATGGGGAAGCTCATGTTTGAGAACGCGCGCCGTCACCGCCCCCCGCTGGCAGATGAAATAAGCGTTATAAAGCTTGCCTGCGTCCCGCCAGGGCGTGCCGATCGCCAGCGCCGGGCCATCGGCGCATTCACGCGCCAGTGCCTCGACCTGATGGATGGCGTGATCGACGAAGCCCTTTTTCAGCACCAGATCCTGGGTTTGATAGCCGGTGATGAACATTTCGGGCAGGCACAGCATGGCAGAGCCGGCCTCGCGCGCCTTTTCCCATGCGGCGCGGGCCTTGGCGGCATTGCCTTCGAGATCGCCGAGCGTGGGGTTAAGCTGCGCCAGCGTGATACGGATGCGGTCGGTCATGACGGGTTCCTTCGCTCAGTTCGCACAAGCCATAGCGCAGCCCGCAGCCCGATGGAACGGCAGGCTTTGCGCTGCCCGCCCGCATCGGCTACACCTTGGGCCAAAGAACGGAGTCGGGCATGAAGGCAGCTTTCGCGGCAGCGATCCTGATGGCGGCATTGCCCGCCATGGCGCAGGACCAGTCGGGCAATGTGGTGACACGGCCCTATGATGATGGCGGGGTCTATACGGGCACCTTCCGCAACGGGCTGCAACACGGGCGGGGCACCTATACGCTGCCCTCGGGTTATGAATATACGGGCGATTGGGTCGAGGGCGAGATCCTCGGCCAAGGGCGCGCGCGCTTTCCCAACGGTTCGGTCTATGAGGGCAGCTTTGCCAGGGGCAAGCCCAACGGGCAGGGCAAGATCACCTATGCCGATGGCGGCACCTATGCGGGCGACTGGGTGGATGGCCAGATCACCGGTCAGGGCGTGGCCGAATATGCCAATGGCGCCCGCTACGAGGGCGGGTTCCAGAATGCCATGCACCACGGCACGGGCGTGCTGACCCAGCCCAATGGCTACCGCTATACCGGCGATTGGGTGGCGGGCGTGAAGGAAGGGCAAGGCAGCATCACCTATCCCGACGGGGCCACCTATAAGGGGCAGATGCTGGCGGGCCAACGCGCCGGGCGCG
>JAUNTV010000325.1 GCA_030538515.1 Paracoccus sp. (in: a-proteobacteria) | reverse complement strand
CATCACCCCGGTCGATGCCACGGGCGCGGGCGATCAGTTCGCGGCGGGGCTGATCTTCGGGCTGGCCTCGGGCGTTGATCTGGAAACCGCAGGCCGCATGGGCGTCATGGCCGCATCCGAGGTGATCAGCCATGTCGGTGCCCGCCCCGAACGCGACCTGCGCGCCGATTTCGAAGCAGCCGGCCTCATCTGACCACTGCCCGGACAAAAAACAGAACCCCGGCTTCTTCTGTCCCCAAATATCCCGGGGGAGTCCGTCAGGACGGTGGGGGGGAATGGAATAAATTGGAATGGGTGGATCATGGTGATTTGGAATGGGGTTCCCCGAGAGCCTTGTTTTATTGGGGTGCTGTGATTGTGCTGAACCGGCAAGGTCGGGCAGAAGCGGAACACAATCGGCTGGAATAACTTCCGCATTGTGCCTCTGTGCTTCCGGGGTCGGCAGTAAGTCACCACTCGTGCGTCGAGTTGACGACCCGCCCGATGATTTTCAAGCCCTCCATGTCCGCCCCTTCGACCGTCACGGACTGATAGGCCGGATTTGACGACACCAGCATCAGGCGCTTGCCGGGCGCGCGCTGGATGCGCTTGACGTATAGATCGCCGTCGAAGTTCACCACATAGATACGGCCTTCGCGGATGGCGTCGGGCGTTGCGTCGGCGCGGTCGATCAGGATCAGATCGCCATCGTGCAGATCGGGGGCCATGCTGTCGCCGCGCACGGAAATCACTGCGAGATTGTTGGGCTTGAGGCCGCGCCGTTCAAGGAAGGCGCGGTTATAGGCGTATGTGCCGCTGCCCTGTTCGTCCTGGACAAGGCTGCCGTGGCCTGCCGACGCTTCCACCGTGAAGCGGGTGACGGGGACGAATTGGGAGGCATCGGAAGAATGCTGCGCATCCCGCACATTTTGGTGGTCTCCATTGATGTATTTGGACCCGAGCCCGGTCAATATCCATGAAGGAGAGGCACCCATTTTTTCGGAAATGTCCGTCAGAAAGCGACCGCTTGGTAGGTTTATGCCAGCTAAATAGTTCTCCAATGTCCGTTTGCTGACATCAAGACTTTCAGCAAAATCCTTTATATTCAATCCATTATCAGATGCTATCTCTCTAAGACGATCTGCGACCACCATTTTTTTCAATCCTTCGCTTGCAACCGCATATTTTGGTGGTTATAACAACCTTACCGCACCAAACGCGGTGTGCGGCAACGGTAAGGGGAAAGCGAAGGCCATTCCAGAATAATATGTTCCAGCCCGGCGCAATCCTGCACGAAGTCATCGTCGGGGCGCTGAAATCGCAGGGTAAAAGTTTGGAGGGATGGCCGCGTCGGTGTGGCCTGTCGCCATCCTCGGTTCGCAATGTCACCTTCGGCATGTCGGCTGGTATCCGGTCGCGGGCTTTGCTTGATCGACTGATCGACGATGCGGGCCGTGAGGTTGTCAGTGCCGCCTATCGCATCCGAATGGATGCCGAGGCGCAGAAGCTGGCGCAGGTGGCATGATGAACATCGCCATTGATTTTGATCTGGCCGAGCGCCTTGCGCAGGCCGAACGCGATGCAGGCGCTGGCCGCGCTATCGCCGCTGTCGCCAGCCGTGGCAGCGCCATCTGCCACGATTGCGGCGAGCATATCGAACCGGCCCGCCGCAAGGCTGCGCCCTTCGCCACCCGCTGCCTGAACTGTCAGCAGCACAGCGAACGGGAGTGTTTCTGATGCTGGCTCTTGAGAACTTCAAGCGGGACGCGCGCTTGCGCCAGCTTGCGTCCATTGCCCTTCGTGGTGCCGCTGATCTAGTCGCGAATGCTGAAATGTTTCCGGAGTGCGCTCGCAAAGTCAGCAAACCCATCGGGGTCTCCGCCATCGGCGGAATTACTTCTTCCTTAAACCTCGGCGATTATCTCGCGGAGATCGTCATCGTTAAGGATGCCCTTGCTGCGCAGCAAGCGGATAGTCGCGACGAACGCATGGAAGTTGGCGCCCATGTAGCTGGCCAGGATCATCTTAGTTTCTCCGTTAGAATTTCGGTGACGCGCAGTGTTGCACAGGACGTGGGGGCAGGCCAATGACCCGCCCCTATTATGATCCTGCTGAAATCGCCCGTGAGGCGCTGGCCGAAATGCCCGAGAGCGAACGCGCAGAACTGCTGATCGAACTGCTTTGCCGATCAGAAAACATGCTCGTTCTGGCCCATGCCCGCAATGCGATCACCGACCGCGCGGCGGAGGTCATCGCCGACCGCTATGCCGACACGATCATCGGGGAGAACCGCTATGAATGTGTTCGTTGAAGGCGCTCTGCTGCTGATCGCAGGGATGGTGTTCTTCCTGCTTTGGCTTGGCCTGACGCGGGGCAATGGCGAGTTGCTGCCGCCGGGCTGGTATGTCGCGCCCTGCGCCTTGATCGGGATGCTGCTGATTACGGGGGCGCTGGTATGATAGCACGGCTGTTCAGGTTCATTGCAGACCGTGCCGCGTGGTATTTGCTGCGCGCTCTTCATCCACATGAGCTAGGAGCTTCCGAAACGATCTTAGTGTTTGGATCGCTGCCTCACCCGATAGTTGCAGGCGGAACGGCCTCGCCTCAAGTCCGACCATCATCGTTCCGTCAAGATCGAGTTCTTGCCGTTCAGCATTCCACGAGAGACCGATCGGACCAAACATTTCAAGGGCAAAAGTCTGAATATCGTCAGGCACAAGCGGCCCCTTTTCCTGATTGCGATGAGTCGGCGCACCATAGCACCGGCCCGGAGCGCGCGGAATGAGCCGGTTCACCGTTCAGGGCAGCGGCCAGCATTGGGCCGTGATGGATGGCGGGAAGGTAGTCAAGACCTTCGGCAAGCCGTTCCCGGCCGAAGCTTACGCGGACGATCTGGCCCGGCGGGCACGGTATAAGCGCCGCCCCTGCCTGACCTGCGGGACAGAGTTCGTCAGTCAGGGGCCGCATCATCGCATGTGCGGGCGCTGCCGCATTGCCGCGCAAGAGACGTTTCAGGGCGCTGTGTAATCAGCAGCGCCCGGCCAGATAACCATAAAAGACGAGATCGAGATGGGGCAGGCAGTTCAAAAATTCGAGGTAGTCGAGGGAGGTTCCTCAATTGCGCCGCTTCGGCTGATTGCGGAACCTA